>NZ_BCBW01000020.1:0-50084 GCF_001315805.1 Olleya sp. ITB9 | reverse complement strand
TCTAATCAAAATCAGTAAACGATATTATATNTTTTTTTTTATTGGTATTATTATAATTATTTCTTTTTTAAGATTGCATTATCTTCAAAAGATTCAATTATAATTTTTGGACTTCCAAAAGTTTCTATAATTGAAGATCCTGAAGCATTAATAACTAATTCTGAAGTTGTTTGAACGCTAACTTCAGCTCTGTTAGCAGTAGTCAGATTAGTGTTTTTAGCTGTTAGATTTTCTCCTGTAAAATCTGAAGAGTTATCTATGTTAAGTATTAAGTTTTTTGTATCACCTTCAATTTTTGCATTAGCACTTTCTAGCATATCTACAACAATTTTGGACGCGTTTATTAAAGCTTCGACTTTACTGCTTCCGTTTAACTCCAAAGTTGCAGATTGTGCAGTTATATTTAATTCAGCTTTAGCTTTATCATTATTAATTAGTTTAAACAAATCACTTTCTATAGTTAAATAAGCTTCAGAACTAGAAGTGGTTGTCAAGGTTAAATCTTTAAATTTTAAACTTGTTTTAGAAAGGATTTCTGCATCTTCATTTAACTCGATGGTATTCAAAAAATCATTATAATATATAGTTATATCTAATCTTTTTTCTTGAAGTCTAGCTGTAGTTTTAAGGCTTAAAGTACTGTCTTGAGATATAATTTTAATGTATTCGTGCAGATTTTCGTCTGTAGTGATTTCTATTTTAGTAGAGTCAGATCTAACTAAGTTAACTTCAAAATCTTCGTTTAAAACTAAGCGTTTAAAACTATGTAAAGGGGTTGCAACTTTGGTTAATACACGACTACCTTTTACTTTTTCCTTTTTTTGAGCAAAAGCTGTAATAGTTATGAATGTAAAAATTAGTGTAAGTAAGCGTTTTGTCATTTATCTGTAAATTTTTTTGTGTACAAATATAATCAAAAACCATCCCAAACTTTTTGTTAAGGAAAAAGTGAGATGGTTTTTTTTGGTTGGTTTTTAAATGTGTATCATAAAAATATAGACACTAGGGTTGTTACTATGTACTCGATTACAGTAATCATAACGTTTGGTTTTTGATTGATGATTAATTATTAGTCTTTTGGTGTGATGTTAATTCCGTTTTTATTATCAATAGTTACATTAATATTTTCGGTACTAACTTCAGTACCTTCGCTTTCAATTATAGTTTCTGTGTTTTCAGGTTTATTAACATCATTGCTGTTATTTTTATTAATTAAAGGTTTAGTGTTAATTTGTTGATGGTTTACATCATTGTTTTGGTTATCACAATCTAGGCATAACAATTTTGAGCGTTTAACTAACAAATAGTGTTCTTCCATCCCGTTGTTTAAAATATCATTGTAATAATGTGTATTGTTTCTGTGGTAATTGTAAGTGCTTTCTTCTGCATATAAAATTGTTCCTTCAGGTAAAAATAATGTTAGTTCAACTTCTTGATCTCTTGATATTGCATCGTTAGGGACTGTAAAATAATTATTTAAAATTAAATTGTTGTTAGTTAACCTGTAGTTATATTGTATATTTCTTGCTCTGTCTTTTGCAATATTATAATTTGTACCTCTAGCCGATTTATCTACTCTTAGTTTAGCAACGCTGTCTTTAGTAGATTTTACGATTAGTCTGATGCCTTGCGAGAAAATTATTGGATTACCATTATCATCGTGTGCCTTTTGTAAGCCATAATCACGTCTAAAACGATCAGCAAAACTATCGTTGTAATTCATGCTAACTACTAAGGTGTCATTAGTTTTGATTGAAGTAAAAGGCGTTGTTTTAACTACTGCAGCTTCTTCTTTATAACTTAAACCTTGTCTAGCGCTAATTACAGCTAAGCCAATTACTGCTAATATCCAAAATCCAATTAAGCTATATTTGGCAACAATACCCATTGGTTTTAGGTTATTTACCAAGATTTTTAATCCTAAGTAAATAAAAAAGATAATTGGAATAACGCTAACAATAAATATTAATACCGGAAACATCCAAAAAGGACCAGCTTCAGTGTTATATCCATTTACAAAATTAGTATCAAAAAATCTTAAGTCGGCTTCAAAGAAGGTTCCGAAAATTAAACCAATTAAAAGCGCTATAATTCCTGCGACGCAAGATACAACCAGAGCGACACCAATAAATTTAGAAAACACTTTAAATACAGATGAAAATACTTGACCTAAACTTCCAAAAAATGATTTGCTACTAGATTTTATTTTATTGGTATCTATACGTTTAACCGAGTCTGATATACTATCTGAGGCTTGGTCAAAACCTTCTTTAAACTTGTCTGCATGTTTCTGAAAGTCTATGTTTTTTACGTTTTCAGAAACGCTGTCAAATCCGTCTCTAATTTTTTTTTCAATGTTTGTAATCGTGACTTCTTCTCCTGTCATGGTTATCTTGTCAGAAGTAGAAGTTGCTTCAGGAATAAATATCCATAATAAGATATATAAAAACACACCTGTTCCAGCTCCAAAAATTAGTAATACCCAAATTAATCTGATCCAAACAACATCAATATTAAAGTAGTAAGATAATCCAGAGGCTACACCACCAACATAACTATTGTCAGTATCTCTAAATAGTTTTTTAGAGTTACTGTTGGATGATTTAGATCTAGAGGTTTTGGTTTTAGGTTCGTCTTCAAATATCTCGTCATCAACAAGGTAATCTTCAGGTTGTCCCATAATGGTAATAACCTGATCTACTTCTTTATTTCCAATAACTTGACGATCTGTTTTCATGCGTTCAGAAAACAATTCAGCTATTCTAATTTCTATATCAGCAATAATTTCAGAACGACCTTGAGAGTCAGTAAATGAACGTTTTATAGCCTCCAGATAGCGTTGTAATTTTAAGTATGCATCTTCATCTATATGAAAAAAGATACCTGCTAAATTTATGTTGACTGTTTTATTCATTTTTTAGTTGATTTAATTGATGTTACTATATTAACTGCGTTTTGTAATTCGTCCCAAGTCGTGGTTAATTCTTTTAAAAAAAGTTGACCTGTTTCTGTTAATCCATAATATTTACGTGGTGGTCCAGAAGTAGACTCTTCCCAACGATAGCTAAGTAATCCTGCGTTTTTAAGTCGTGTTAATAAAGGATATATTGTGCCTTCAACAACTAGCAGTTTGGCGTCTTTTAATGTGCCTAAAATTTCGGCAACATAAGCATCTTCGTCTTTTAATACAGACAAAATGCAGTATTCAAGAACACCTTTGCGCATTTGTGCTTTAGTATTTTCTATTTTCATAAGTCTTTTCTAATGTTTGTTACAAGTCTTATGCATTTTGCATCATAGACATCAGTATATATTAATAAAGTATGTGATGATGTTACTGTCATAATTGTGTAATTGATTTCATAATTAACTGTTCGTTTTTTGATGATTTGATTGATTGATTGATGATGGTTATTTGATAAATTCAATGGTAAAAGGATACTTGTAATCCTCTCCATCTCTAGCTTTTAAACTGGCATTGATAATAAATACAATTTCTAATATAAACCCTAATATGGCTAGTAATGTAAATGTTCCGCAGATATAAAATAATGGAGAGGGACTATTTACTTTTATGCTAATGTCACTAAAATAATTAAAGTCTAAAATGTCTAAATGATTAAACAAACTAAAAGCAAAAAAAGGAATGCATAATGTACCAATTATTATTACATATAACAAAATACTAAACTGAAAATTAATAGCTTGTTTACCATGTGTATCTACAAAATCAGACTTTTCTTTATTAGTTATCCATAAAACTAAAGGCGCAATAATGTTTCCAAACGGAAATATAAACCTAGCAAAGGTGGATAAATGTATAAAAGTAGCGATGTTTTTGTGGTGATTAGTTACCATGATTTAAAAGTATATAATAGTTTCTTATGCAAATATATATCTTTAAAAAGGTATTATGCAATACAAAGTACTAAAAATTAACATTTTTTTAACATGTTGGTAATTCAATTATTTTCAATAATTTAGCTGAAAAATATTTTATATAATGAAGATGACTCCTAGTAAACTCAATACTTTTACAATGTTTAAGTTACCATCTGCTTTCTTGTGTGGTGTACGTACTAAAGTATTAAACGAAGCACAATGTATAACGACAGTAAAACATAAATGGATTAATCAAAACCCATTTAAATCTATGTTTTGGGCTGTTCAAGGTATGGCAGCAGAGTTTTCAACTGGAGCTATAATGATCATGAAAATTAAAAATTCTGGTAAAAAAGTATCCATGCTTGTAACTAGTAATAACGCCACATTTACAAAAAAGGCTACAGGAAAAATTACGTTTGTCTGTAATGATGGAGCTAAAGTAGATGCAGCTTTAGCTGAAGCTATAAAAACAGGAGAAGGTCAAGCCTTTTGGATGCAATCTATAGGAACCAATAAAGATGGAGTAGTAGTATCTACTTTTAATTTTGAATGGTCTATAAAAGTTAAAAACTAATAGATTTTGTAACAAAACAGAATCCTTTGCAACATATAAATAAATTAAACCCTTAATAATATGTATCAAAAAGACCAAATACCAAACAATAACTTAAATGCACACGAGATTGATTTTGAAATCTTTGGTGAAGAAATGCAATATGTAGAAATCGAATTAGATCCAGAAGAAGGCGTTATAGCTGAAGCAGGTAGCTTTATGATGATGGACGATGGCATTAAAATGGAAACTATATTTGGTGATGGATCTCAAAAAGATACAGGTTTTTTAGGAAAAGTTTTTGGTGCTGGAAAACGTCTTTTAACAGGAGAAAGTCTTTTTATGACTGCTTTTTACAACAATCTTACCGGAAAACGTAAGGTTAGTTTTGCTTCTCCCTATCCAGGAAAAATTGTAGCAATTGATTTGTTAGAGTACAACGGTAAATTTATTTGCCAAAAAGATGCTTTTTTATGTGCAGCTAAAGGTGTAAGTGTAGGTGTTGAGTTTAGTAAAAAACTTGGTCGTGGATTGTTTGGAGGTGAAGGTTTTATCATGCAAAAATTAGAAGGTGATGGATTAACATTTGTACATGCAGGTGGAACTTTAGCTAGAAAAGTCTTAAAACCAGGCGAAACATTAAGAGTAGATACAGGATGTATTGTTGGATTTACACAAGATGTAAATTATGATATAGAGTTTGTTGGTGGTATTAAAAACACTGTTTTTGGAGGTGAAGGTTTGTTTTTTGCCAAGCTTGAAGGTCCAGGTGTTGTTTATATACAATCTTTACCATTTAGTAGATTGGCTGGACGTGTTTTACAAAGCGTACCAAGTGGTGGTAAAAGTAAAGGCGAAGGTAGTATTTTAGGAGGTTTAGGAGATTTGTTAGATGGTGATAATAGGTTCTGATTTTACTGTTTTAACTTTGTTTTAACTGTTAAAATTTGAAGTCAGTAAGTTTTGAATAATATTTTTTCATTACCTTTAATCGAAACTTTTAAACTGTTTGCCTATAGTATAACACTACTTTAATTTAACCAAATCCAATAATTAATTATGGCAAGAGCAATGTTTGAGTACACTAAAACTGTACTACAAAAGGTTAGTTTTGATACTACGTTGTTTTGCAAAGAAGTACAAAAAGCCCTAGAACGCCTTTTACCATATGAGGTAGAAGAACTTAAAGTTTACATACAGTCTTTAGTACAGCAAAACCCAAAACTAGACCAGTGTTTAATTTATTTAAACCCTTAAAAAAATAAAATTTAAAAAAAGCGACCTATTTGGTCGCTTTTTTTGTGTTAATGCACAAGATTAATTAAAAAAAGACGTCTTAATAATGTAACTTTGCCAAAATTTTATTTTTCTGAAAAAGCTATTTACAATATTATTGTTTTTATCATTTGCTATACGTCCAATGTATTACGTTGGTTATGTGGCTTATTTTCAGTTAAACATAGATTACATTGTAGATACTTATTGCGTTAATAAAGAAAAACCAAAATTAGCCTGTAATGGTAAGTGTCATTTAGCTAAACAACTTCAATCTGCAACTGCAGATAGCATAAATTCTGAAGGAATAACCTCTTTAGCAGAGTCTTTTTTTCCAGTATTTTATACAACTTATAATTATGATCAGCAACAAGTATTGTCAACAGACTTAGACAATCTTGTAAACGTTGCTTACAATCAGAGTTATTCTTTTGACTTTGATTATGTTCATTTTAAACCTCCAATTGCTTAATTTTTATTTATCGACCTAAGCCTAATAAGGCTTAATAACTTACTATTTAAAATAAAAATTATACAAATGAAATTATTAAAATACACATTTGCACTACTAGCGTGTGCAGTAATATCAGCATGTTCATCAGACGATGACGCAACATCAACTGAAGATTTATCAGGACAAACAGGATCATTAACATTAAAATATGATAATGGAGTAGGAGATCAAGATTTTTTATTCTCTACGTCTTACAATAAATCAAATTCAGAATCTTTTAAGCTAGAGAATGTAAAATATATTATCAGTAATGTAAGATTTACAGATAGCAATGGAGATGTATTTATGTATCCAACTGAAGATAACGTATTTATTGTTGATGAAGAAGATGGTAATAATGCAGGCGAAATTTACATCACTTTAGATAATGTAGATGCAGCAGACTACGTGTCTGTAACCTTTGGTGTAGGTATAGATCAAGAACGTTTTGCGTTAGGAGCAGAAGGACAAGGGGACTTTTTAGACTTAGCAGACGAAAAAGGTATGATGTGGAGTTGGGCTACTGGTTATAAGTTTATTAGATTAGACGGAACTTACACAACTAGTACTGTTATTGATGAGCCATTAAACATACACATGGGAAGTGTAGGTAACTCTTTAGATAATTATAAAGAAGTAACTTTAGATTTTCCTAATACTGTTTTGGTAAGAACAGATAAATCTCCAGAAGTACACATAAAAGCAGATATTGCTAAGGTATTTGATGGTACTGTATCAGTAAATTTTGCAGATGGATATAATCAAGTGCATACCGACGAGCTTACTACAGGTATTATTGCTACAAATATCTCTTCAATGTTTGAAGTACACCACGTACACAACGATTAAAGCTAATAATAATACACCATTGTAAATTTTATAATGGTGTATTAAATTTTATTAAAATGAAAAAAGTAAGCCTTTTAATTTTAGGGTTGGTTACTTTTTTTTCCTGTTCTGATAACTCATCACAAGAAAAGTATGTGCCAATACCCTTACAAATGGAATTGCCGACTAATTTTCCGGACTTAGCCTACAATTTAGATAATAATCCAATTACAGACGCAGGGTTTGAGTTAGGTAAAACGTTATTTTACGATGGTAAACTATCATCTAACGGAGCAATACCTTGTGCATTTTGTCATGAGCAAGCATTTGCATTTACACATCATGGACACACATTAAGTCATGGTGTAAATGGAGCTGTTGGTTTAAGAAACGCACAACCCATCCAAAATTTAGCCTATCAAACCTCGTTTATGTGGGATGGAGCCTCTACACATCTAGATTTACAGCCAATAATACCGCTAACTAGTGAGGTAGAAATGAATGAAACATTAAGTAATGTTATTAATAAATTACAAGCCGATAGTTATTATCAAGAACAATTTGGGATAGCCTTTGATGATGGTGAAGTTAACTCTGAAAACATGCTAAAAGCATTATCTCAGTTTATGTTAATGATGGTATCTTCCAACTCAAAATACGATAAATATGTAAGAGAAGAAGATGATGTAACATTAACCGCAACAGAATTAGATGGATTAAATACCTTCCAGAATAAATGTAGTACTTGTCACGCAACAGATTTGTTTACAGATCAAACTTTTAGAAATAATGGTTTACCTGTAAACCCACAATTAGATGATAAAGGACGTTACAACGTGTTAGAAAATCCTGATGATTTATATAAGTTTAGAGTCCCAAGTTTGCGTAACGTTGAGGTGTCTTATCCGTACATGCATGATGGACGTTTCTCTACACTAGACGCTGTTTTAAATTTTTATGATACAAATGCAGTAGATAATGGTAACGTAGATCCAGAGTTATTAAGACCTGACGGAACTTACGGAATTACATTATCGGACTACGAAAAAGAAAGCTTAATAGCCTTTTTAAAAACATTAACCGATACTCAATTTTTAGAAGATGAACGTTTTGCTGAATTTTAAACAAATACTACTAATTGTGCTGTTTTTAGGTTTCGCTAAAGCGGAAGCACATAGCTTGAAAAGTCCCTGTACAACACATCAACCATTACAAGTGTTGTGTGATCTTTGTGGATGTTCTACCAGTAGCGGAAGCTTTGGGTTTGGGACGCTAAGCAATGCTAACTTTGTTGGAGTACGTTATATTTATCAAAATTTTGAATCAAGAAATGGAATTTTTGAAGATTCGCCATTAAGTAAAGAAACCTTTAATACGTATCAAGTTTGGGCTCAAATACCAATTAACGATTCGTTTTATGTTACCGCTAGTTTACCTTATCAGGATCTTACTAGAGATTTTAACAATATAAAAGAAAACTTAAACGGAATAGGAGATGCTAATATTATAGGTTGGTACAAACATGTGTTTTATAAAAAAGAAGACGAAACTGTTATTAATTTTTCAGGCGAAAAAATAGCTTCAGGACACAGTTTACAGTTTGGTTTAGGTGTTAAGCTACCAACAGGCGAATTTGAACAACGTTTAACAGATAATATTAATCCTGGCTTTCAAGTGGGAACAGGGAGTGTAGATGGTATATTTTCGGTAGGATATAATTATGGTAGTGATACTTTTGGTGTCAACACTTTATTAAGTTATTACCTAAAAGGAGAAAACAAGAATGATTACCAATTTGGAGATCAGTTTAGTTATGCAGTTAACTTTTTTACTGCTATACCTAAAGAAAAAATGAATATTATGCCATTTGTTGGATTATCAGGAGATCGATATGATACTATTACACAATACGGAGAAACACTAAAAGACACCGATGGTAGCATCCTAAATGCGTCTATTGGTACAGAGTTGGCTATCGAAAAATTTATTTTTGGAGCCAGTTACACCTTACCAGTAAGTCAAAACTTATTTGGTGATAATGTACAGTCCAAACAACGATTGTCTTTGTATGTCAATTTTGCATTATAGTAGTAATAAAAAAAGGCGACCATTTGGTTGCCTTTTTTTATTACTTACAGTATGTTTATTTTTTGGAAATAGGACTTACAATTTGTACGTTTTGAAACGCAATTGCACCTCTAATAACTCCAGAGATTACATCTTGTAAAGCTTCAATGATTTGCATTTTAAGCTCACTTTTATGATAGATTAGACTGACTTCTCTAGCAGGAGAAGGCTCCGTAAAATAATGTAAGTTTGCTTTAGATTTTTCGTTTATATCTAAAGTGTGTAAATAAGGTAGTAATGTCATACCTAAACCTTCATTAGATAATTTAATTAATGTTTCAATACTTCCGCTTTCTAACTGAAACTTATCATCTGTATGGTTTTTAAATGCTTTACATAGGTTAATAACACCTTCTCTAAAGCAATGACCATCTTCAAGCAACAGCATATCGTCAATATCTAAATCGGTAATATTTAATTTTTTGTTATCTCTTAATCTGTGATTATTTGGTACGTAAGCTACAAAAGGTTCAAAATATAAAACACGCTCTTTAATTGTTTCGTTTTCTAAAGGTGTTGCAGCAATGGCAGCATCTAAGTGCCCATCATTGATGCGTGCAATAATTTCTTCAGTAGTTAATTCTTCAATTTTAAGTTTAACTTTTGGGTATTTTTTGACAAAGTTGTTTAAAAACATTGGTAAAAGAGTAGGCATAATTGTAGGAATGATACCTAATTTAAATTCGCCACCAATAAATCCTTTTTCTTGATCTACAATATCTTGTATTCTGTAGGATTCATTTACAATATTTCTAGCTTGAGTCACTATTTTTTTTCCAACTTCGGTTAGCTCAATTGGTTTTTTACTTCTGTCAAAAATTAAAATATCTAATTGATCTTCTAGTTTTTGAATTTGCATGCTTAATGTTGGTTGTGTTACAAAACATTTTTGAGCAGCTTTAGTAAAATTTTGGTGTTCGGCTACAGCCAAAACATATGATAATTGAGTAATCGTCATGGATATAAATTTAGGTTATAAAAATATAACATCTATCAATAAAACTTATTGAATATCTTGATTATTTAATCGTAAATTTGGTTAACAATCAAAACACAAATATTATGACTTTAAATACATTAGGATTAGATACCCAAAAGACCAAAGAATTAGCAGGACAATTGAATCAGTTATTGGCTAATTTTCAGATTTATTACCAAAATTTAAGAGGAATCCATTGGAATATTAAAGGGAAAAACTTTTTTGATTTACATGTAAAATTTGAAGAGTTATACAATGACGCTAATATGAAAGTTGACGAAATTGCAGAGCGTGTATTAACTCTAGGGGAAACACCTTTGCATACATTTGAGGATTACGTTAAGTTGGCAAAAGTACCAGTTGGTCACAACATATCTGTAGATGACAACGCTGTTGCTTTAATTGTAACTTCGTTAACAGAGTTATTAAAATTAGAACGTGACATTTTAAATGCTGCAGGAGATGCTAATGATGAAGGGACAAGCTCTATGATGAGTGATTTTATTTCTGAGCAAGAAAAAACAGTATGGATGATGAATGCGTGGTTAGGTAAAAGTTTATAAACTACAACTATAGTTAAAAAAAAAGAGCAACAATTGTTGCTCTTTTTTTTATTTAAAATCTGACCTTAAAGTCCAAATCTTGATTAGTGACTTCAAACTTAGCATCACTGTATTGTGGTGGTCCATAGCTTAATGGGTTATTGGTCATTCCGTAGTTTTCTAAAGGCATACCGTTTTTAAAATCCATACGGTTATTGATGTTTTCATCATGTAGTACCATAACTGCATATGTGCCAGGTTTTACGTTTTTAAAAGTAACCGTTGCTATATTGTTTTTAATTTTAGTTGAGGTATTTTGTATGCCTTGGGTTTTCATCCAAGTTTGATTGTTATGCAATCCAAATATAACTTGTCCTGTATTGTTTTTAACATTGTTAACTGTTACTGTTATGGTTTGTCCAGTTTCATTATTTTGTTCTGTTTGAGCTATTGTTGATAGGCTTAGTGCAAAAAATAAAATAACGTTTAATAATATTGTTTTTGTTTGGTTAAAAGATGTTGTCGTTTTCATAATGTGTTGTTTTAATTGGTTAACACTTCAAATTTGCAACATTTACTACTTGTGTAATAAAACAACTTACTGAACTGTACTATTAAATACCTGAACTGTATTTTTATTGTAAAAGGATGATTTCTACACGTCTATTTTTTTGTTTTCCTGCTTCTGTGTTGGTTTTATCAATAGGAAACTTAAAAAATATTAAAACTATTAAGTTAATGTGCTTATTTTGAAGGTTTAATTCGTATTTGTTATAGTTTTTAGAATGAAAATAATATGGATAAAACCACCCCTTAAGTTTTTAGTTTACATTATAAAAACTAATTTTACCTTTTTTTAAAACATGTTTTATATACTTGATATTTTAGGGACTATTGCTTTTGCCATTTCGGGTGTTTTGGTTGCATTAAACAAACGTATGGATGCTTTTGGCATCTTAATTATTGCTTTTGTAACCGCTGTTGGAGGAGGAACTTTAAGAGATGTTTTAATTGGCGAAACTCCAGTAAGTTGGATGAAGGATATGACCTTTATTTATGTTGTTGTTTTATCTACAATATTTGCTGTTATCTTTAGAACTAAAATAGATTATCTAAGAACCTCTTTATTATTATTTGATACCATTGGTATTGGTTTATACACTGTTGTTGGTGTAGAAAAAGGGATTTCGGCAGAATTACATCCCATTATATGTGTGTTTTTAGGTACTATGAGTGCTTGTTTTGGAGGTGTTATAAGAGATATTTTATGTAATGAGATACCTATTATTTTTAGGAAAGAAGTCTATGCAACAGCTTGTATACTAGGAGGCGTAACTTATTTTTTGGTTATAAAACTGCCTATAGCCTCTAATTTTGTATTTATTATAGCAGGAGCTGTTGTAATTACGGTTAGATTGATAGCTGTAAGATTTAAGATTAGTTTGCCTAATTTGTATAAGGATTAATTAGGTTGATTTAAATTTTAATTAAATGCCTCACGTAAACATTTTATAAAATCATCTAAAGATCCAATGTCATTATATAATTTGTTTTCAATCTTCAAAACAGGAATTTTATTAAAATCACTTTTAGGCTTAATAGTTTTAAATTCTTTAATTACTTTATTGTAATTAGTGGTGTCTTTATCTAAGTTGTATTCGGTGTAATTAATTTTGTTTTTAGTTAAAATGTGTTTAGCATCAGGACATATTAAACAGTCATTTTTAGTATAAATTACAACGTTTTTATTATGTATTTCTTTGTCTAGTTTAAAATCTATTATTTCATAGTCATTATCAACTTCTAATGCATAAGAGACTTCATTTACAACCAAAATGTAGGTGTATTTTCCGGGTTTACCGTTAAGTTTAACCATAGTTAAAACTTTCTTCTTGCTTTTTCCAGCTATGGTTTGTAAAATTGGACGCTCACTACTACGTCTAAAATCGTTTGTTTCAATTTTTAAAAAAATATCGTAGGATATAGAGTCTGTATTTTCAATAAAAATCTCGTAACGTTTACCAGTTATTTTTTCAGATAACTTTACATATTTATGATTGTTTTGCGCTAAAGCAGTTAGTGATACTAATGTTATAAGTATTAGAGTTAGGTTTCTTATCATTTTAAGAGGTTTACAAAGTAAAAGTAACAGATTAAAATTATATTTGCATAAACCATACCATAATATTTATGTCTTTAAACTTAACAAAACCAATTTGCTTTTTTGATTTAGAAACCACAGGAATTAACATTACCTCAGATAGAGTTGTAGAGATTTCTATCTTAAAAGTGTTTCCTAATGGTAATAAAGAAAGTAAAACTTGGTTAGTCAATCCAGAAATGCCAATACCAGCTGAGGTGTCTGCTATACATGGAGTAACCGACGAAAGAGTTGCAAACGAGCCAACATTTAAACAATTAGCGCCAGAAATTAACGCTATGATTAAAGATGCAGATTTAGCAGGATTTAATTCTAATAGATTTGATATTCCGCTTTTAGCAGAAGAAATGTTGCGTGCAGATTTAGATTTTGACATGAAAGGTCGTGTTGCTGTCGATGTACAAACTATTTTTCATAAAATGGAACAACGTACATTAAGTGCAGCTTATAAATTTTATTGTGACAAAAGTTTAGAAAATGCTCATACAGCCGAAGCTGATACCTTAGCAACTTATGAGGTTTTAAAAGCACAAGTAGAACGTTATGACGAGCTTGAAAATGACACTAAGTTTTTAGCCGAGTTTAGTTCGCGTAGACGATTTGCAGATTTTGCTGGTTTTATTAGTTTTAACAAAGAAGATCAAGAAGTGTTTTCTTTTGGGAAACATAAAGGAAAACTAGTTACAGAGGTTTTAGATAAAGAACCTGGTTACTTTGGATGGTTACTAAATGCAGACTTTCCTTTATATACCAAAAAAGTTTTAACAGCAATTAAGTTAAGAGCTTTAAATAATAAGTTTTAACCAGATTTACATATTTCAATCAATAATTACAAATAGTGTTTTAAATACATAAGTATATGAAATTAATTTGCATAGGTCGTAATTACACAGACCATATCAAAGAGTTAGAAAACGAAAAACCTACAGATCCAGTAGTGTTTATTAAATCTGATAATGCTATACTTTTAAAAAAACAACCATTTTTTATTCCCGATTTTTCAAACGAAATTCATTACGAATTAGAAGTTTTGGTGAAAATTAATAAGTTAGGAAAACACATTGATAAAAAATTTGCACACAAATATTATGATCAATTAAGTGTCGGAATAGATTTTACTGCACGCGATTTACAAAAAAAATTAAAAGACAAAGGTTTGCCTTGGGAAAAAGCTAAATCCTTTGATGGAGCAGCAGTAGTAGGACAATGGATTGATAAGTCTGAAGTTGCACATGTTGATAATCTTAATTTTAGGTTAGAAAAAAATGAAACTGTGGTACAAACCGCAAATACTAATTTAATGTTGTGGAAAATTGACGAATTAATAGAATATGTCTCAAAATATTTTACTTTAAAGATTGGAGACATTATATTTACAGGAACACCTGCTGGAGTTGGCAAGGTAGTTGCCAATGATAAATTAAAAGGATTTCTTGAAGATAAAGAGTTATTTTCAATAACAGTAAAATAAATGGAACAACATTACAAATTACATAGAATTAAAGAGTTAGCAGATAATGATCAAGATTTTATATTAGCCTTAGCTTCCACATTTATAGAGGAAGTGCCAGGAGATGCTAAAGTGTTGGAAATAGCAGTAAATAACGAAAACTATTTGCTAGCCTATCAAACTGCTCATAAAATGAAACCTACTGTAGATTTATTTGAACTTGGTGTATTAGACGACCTAATTGAAGTTCAAGATTGGGGTAAGTTTGAACAAAAAGATAAAGATATTTCTGAAAAACTACAAATCGTTTTAGATGCAGTAGATAGAACAACTAAAGAAATAATACAAGATTTTAAATTGTAATGCAAGCCGAAATAATTACAATAGGTGACGAAATACTTATTGGCCAAATCATAGATACCAATTCTGCATTTATAGGTAAAGCCTTAAACTCAATTGGTGTATCTGTGTATCAAATTACCTCTATTCAGGATGAAAAACAGCACTTGCTTAAAGCTTTTGCTGAAGCAGAACAAAATGCTGATATTATTATCATTACAGGAGGTTTAGGACCAACTAAAGATGATATTACAAAACATACATTAACCGAGTATTTTAATGATGTTTTAGTACAAAACAATCAAGTTTTACAACATGTAGAACAGTTGTTTAAAAAATACATCAATCAGCCCATTTCAGATCTTAATAAACAACAAGCATTAGTGCCATCTAAGGCTAAAGTGTTAAACAATCGTTTTGGGACAGCACCAGGAATGTGGTTAGAAAAAGGCAATAAAACGTTTATATCACTTCCAGGAGTGCCTTATGAGATGAAAGCCTTAATTGATAATGAAGTCCTACCAAATTTAGCCGAAAAATACAAAAGACCATTTATCTTGCATAAAACTATTTTAACCTATGGTTTAGGTGAAAGTGTTGTTGCAGAACGTATTGAAGCTATTGAAGACGCATTACCTAAACATATAAAGTTAGCCTATCTGCCAACATTAGGAGCAGTTAGATTAAGATTATCTGGTAAAGGTGAAGACGAAGCTGTTTTAGCTAAAGATATAGAGATACAAGTTGAAAAAATCTTACCATTAATTCAAGATATATTTGTTGGTTTTCAAAATTATAATGAAGGTTTAGAACTTATAATTGCTAAACAATTAGCTAAAATGGGAAAAACTTTGGCTTTAGCCGAAAGTTGTACAGGAGGAAAATTATCCGAGAAATTCACATCTCATTCTGGTGCATCAGCATTTTATAAAGGAGCAGTTGTTAGTTATGCTACGCAAACTAAAATTGATGTTTTAGACGTATCTGAAACATTAATTAATCAGTATTCGGTAGTAAGTGAGCAAGTTGCAAAAGCTATGGCAACTAATGTTAGACAAAAATTAAAATCTGATTTTGCAATTGCTACTACAGGAAACGCAGGACCAACAAAAGGAGATAGTGATGCTGAGGTAGGTACTGTTTTTATAGCTATAGCTACAAAAGACAAGGTTCAAGCTTTTGAATTTAGTATGGGAAACCACAGAGAACGCGTCATAAATAAAACCGTAAATAAAGCATTAGAGTTGTTTCAAAAAGAAATTTTTGAAAATTAATTACAAACATATTGTCAGATAGTAAAAAATTAGTATATTTGCACCTCGATTTTTAATAACATATTTTAAAGATATATAGTAATGTCAAGAGTTTGTGAACTTACAGGAAAGAAGGCAATGGTTGGAAACAACGTGTCTCACGCAAAGAATAGAACTAAGCGTACATTTGATGCTAATTTAATTAAAAAACGTTTTTATATTCCTGAAGAAGATCAGTGGATTACTTTAAAGATATCTACATCAGCGTTAAAAACAATTAATAAAATCGGTATCTCAGCTGCTTTGAAAAGAGCTAGAGCTAACGGATTTGTAAAATAATTACCCAAAAGGTAAAAATAATAATTATTATGGCAAAGAAAGGTAATAGAGTACAAGTAATATTAGAGTGCACAGAGCACAAAGAGTCTGGAAAGCCAGGAACGTCTCGTTATATTACAACGAAGAACAAAAAGAATACACCTGATAGAATGGAAATTAAAAAATTCAATCCTATCTTGAAGAAAATGACTGTTCATAAAGAAATTAAATAATATTCTTTATTTATTAAAGAAATAAAAAATATACAGAAATGGCAAAAAAATCAGTAGCATCATTACAGACAGGATCAAAAAGATTATCTAAAGCTATAAAAATGGTTAAGTCTCCAAAAACAGGAGCTTACATGTTTGTAGAGTCTATTATGGCACCAGAATTAGTAAAAGATTTCTTAAACAAGAAATAAGTTTTACTTCTTAAAACTATTATTAAGCTGCTTTCCTACAGGAAGTGGCTTTTTTGTTTTTAAAATATTACGTTTCTTTACACTCATAAAACTATGACAATGTAGCAGTAATTAAAATTAGGCTTCATAATTGTTATAAATCAACCAAACCAAATAATAAAAAACAGATGAGTTTTTTTAAAAAAATATTTTCTTCAGAAAAAAAAGAAACCCTAGATAAAGGACTAGAAAAATCAAGTACAAGCTTTTTAGGTAAGCTTAGTAAGGCTGTTGCTGGTAAATCTAAAGTGGATGATACTGTTTTAGATAACCTAGAAGAGGTTTTAGTCTCTAGTGATGTTGGTGTAAATACAACCTTAAAAATTATTGATCGTATAGAAGCTAGAGTAGCTAAAGATAAATACTTAGGTACTGACGAGCTAAATAAGATATTAAGAGAAGAAATCGCTGGATTATTGTCAGAAACAAATTCTGGTGAAGATACCGAGTATAAAGTACCTGTTTTACCAAAGCAAGCAGATGGAACCAAAACCCCATATGTTTTAATGGTTGTAGGTGTTAATGGTGTTGGTAAAACTACAACAATCGGAAAGTTGGCATACCAATTCAAAAAACAAGGATTAAAAGTTGTCCTAGGTGCAGCAGATACTTTTAGAGCAGCAGCTATAGATCAGTTACAGGTTTGGGCTGATCGTGTAGATGTACCAATGGTCCGTCAAGATATGGGAAGTGATCCTGCTTCTGTTGCATTTGATGCTTTACAATCTGGTGTTAATCAAGAGGCAGACGTTATTATTATTGATACAGCAGGTCGTTTACATAATAAAGTTAATTTAATGAATGAGTTAACTAAAGTTAAACGTGTCATGCAAAAAGTTGTTGGTGATGCACCACATGATGTATTATTAGTTTTAGATGGTAGTACAGGTCAAAATGCTTTTGAGCAAGCTAAGCAATTTACTGCTGCAACAGAGGTTACTAGCCTTGCAGTTACTAAATTAGATGGTACAGCTAAAGGTGGAGTGGTAATTGGTATTAGTGATCAATTTCAAATTCCTGTAAAATATATTGGTGTTGGTGAAGGTATTGAAGACTTACAAGTCTTTAACAAATTTGAGTTTGTAGATTCATTTTTTAAATAAACATGACTTTTAATTCTGACCGAATTTTTAGAATCATTACTGTATTTGTAATACTTTATTTGTTAGTAGCAATTGGTAGTAATATAGTTTTTGCTATAAGTTCATTTTTACAACCAAAAAGTCCATTAATCCCTGAAAAATTAATTTACTATTCGCTTTTTCCTTTAATATTTTTAATACCGTTTTTTGCGTTTTGTGTTTGGTATTGTTGGAAAAGTCTATTTAAAGAAACAATTAATAAGGTGGTAATTACTTTGATATTTGCAATTTGTTTATTCTATTTTTTCTGCCCTAATATTGTATTTGATGGACTATATAGTATTAACCCTTATAGAGTATAAATTTATTAATTAAATACGTTATTTAATTTTTCCCAAAGCTCATTGTCATAATTTGATAAAGCAAAATTTGAGGCGTCAGCTGCTTCTCCCATTCTCACAATAACCAAATCTTTACTAGGAACAATATAAATTTTTTGGTCATTTTTACCCAAAGCACAGTACATATCACTTGGACCATTGGGAATTAATTCACCTGGAAACTCAAACTGAGTTTGAGGTAGATGAAAACTTGACTTTCCATTTAACCACCATAAATAACCATAAGATTTATTAATGTTTTGTGATGTGTTTGTAGCTTCATTTAAAAAAGATTCTGACACAATTTGTGTGTTGTCCCATTTTCCATTGGCATATGTCATTAACCCAAATCTTGCCATACTTCGTGTATTACTCCAATACACGCTTAAGTCATCTAGATTAAACCAACTACCTGACATACCAATTTTATTTTTTAAGTTTTCATCAAAATAATCAGACCAACTTTGATTACTAACTGTAGCAATAACATCCTGTAATTTGACGTATACATTGTGGTATGCCCAACGATTGTTAGCGTCTGCAACATATTGTAAGTTTTCTGGAGCAACACTATCGCCTAATGTATCATCTAATCCTGAGGTCATAGATAATAAATTAGTGCAAGTAATTAAATTTTCTTTATCAATTGTAATGTTAGTCCAACCTGTGCCTAAATAATCGGATACTTTATTATTAATATCTAACAATCCTTGGTCTTGAGCAATACCAGTTACAGTTGTAGTTAATGTTTTTCCTGCACTTGCCCAATACCATCCTGAAGTTTCGGTATGATCATTAAAATAAGCTTCCCAAGCTATTTTTCCTTTATGCAAAATTATAAATGACTTTGTGTTTGAACTATTTAAAAAATCTGATAGTTCAGTCAATGCAGACGTATTCCATTGTAAATCTAATGGACTTACAGTGTCCCAAGTTTCCGAATTTAAAGGTGGAAAATATATAGATTCTGTTTCTTCAATTTCATTCAAAACAGTTTCATCTTCAGAAGAGCAACTTAAACTCATGAAAATTAGTAAACTAAGTGTTAAATAGGTTAGTCTCATAGTATTAGTTTTCTTTTTTACTAATATAAATCAAAATGTTTTAATATCAGTTATTTTAAAATTAGATAGTATCTTTGCAGTCCAAATTTGAGGTATGAGAACAAAATCACTTAAAAAGAACAAAATCAACGTAATAACTTTAGGTTGTAGTAAAAATGTTTACGATAGCGAAGTCTTAATGGGACAATTAAAAGCTAACGGAAAAGAAGTTGTGCATGAGGAAGAAGGTAATGTAATAGTGATTAATACTTGTGGCTTTATTAACAATGCTAAAGAAGAAAGTGTGAACACTATTTTAGAGTACATGCAAAAAAAGGAAGAAGGTGAAGTAGATAAGGTATTTGTTACAGGTTGTTTAAGTGAAAGATATAAGCCAGATTTACAAAAGGATATTCCTAATGTTGATCAATATTTTGGAACTACAGAATTACCAGGATTATTAAAAGCATTGGGTGCAGATTATAAACATGAGTTAATTGGTGAGCGTCTTACAACGACACCAAAAAATTATGCGTATCTAAAAATTGCTGAAGGTTGTGATAGACCATGCAGTTTTTGTGCTATACCATTAATGAGAGGTAAGCACAAGTCTACACCTATCGAAAATTTAGTGACTGAAGCTGAAAAATTAGCAGCCAATGGAGTTAAAGAATTAATTTTAATAGCTCAAGATTTAACATATTATGGTTTAGATTTATACAAAAAACGAAACTTAGCTGAGTTATTAGAAAATCTAGTTAAGGTTGATGGTATAGAATGGATTAGACTGCATTATGCCTTTCCTACTGGTTTTCCGATGGATGTTTTAGATTTAATGAAACGTGAACCTAAAATTTGTAATTATCTTGATATACCATTACAACACATTAGTGATGATTTATTAAAAAGTATGCGTCGTGGAACAACAAAAGCTAAAACGACTAATTTAATAGAGCAGTTTAGAGCAAAAGTGCCAGAAATGACTATTAGAACGACATTAATTGTTGGTTATCCAGGTGAAACTGAAGCTCATTTTCAAGAATTAAAACAATGGGTAAAAGACATGCGTTTTGAACGTTTAGGTTGTTTTACTTATTCTCATGAAGAAAATACACATGCTTTTAATCTTGAAGATGACGTCCCTCAAGAAGTTAAGCAAGATCGCGCAAATCAAATAATGGAAGTACAATCTCAAATTTCTTGGGAATTAAATCAAGAAAAAATTGGAGATACTTTTAGAGTTGTTATAGACCGTAAAGAAGGAAACTATTTTGTTGGTCGTACAGAGTTTGATAGTCCAGATGTGGATAATGAAGTATTAATTGATGCTACTGAAACCTATTTAAAAACTGGGGAATATTATACAATTAAAGTTACTGAAGCTGAGGATTTTGATCTTTACGGTGAAATAGTAAACTAAAAACAACTTAAGCTTTTTAATTAGTTTGGATACTAAGTACAAAAAAGTATATTTACAAAAATAAAACAATCAAAAAATGAAAAAACCAATTTTTAAAACTCTTTTACTAGCTTGCTTTTTAGTGTTAACAGCATGTGGAGGAGGAGGTCCTGAAGGAGCTACAATTAACTTTTTAGAAGCTATGTATTCTGGAGATTTTGAAACCGCTAAAGAATACGCGACTACAGACACAAAGTCTATGTTAACAATGCTAGAGTCTTTTGGAGCAAAAGACCAATTTGCTGATAAAATGAAAGAAACAGATATTGATTTTGAAGTTGTAGATACTAAAATTGATGGTGATAAAGCTGTTTGTACTGTTAAAATGTCAAGTAGCAAAGAAGAAAAAGATCAAGACATGCCAATAAATCTTGAAAAGCAAGATGGGAAATGGTTGGTAAATATGGATAAAGAGTCTATGAATAAAGAAGGAATGGGTAACCAAAATAAAGAAACAGGAAACCCTAGTATGGATTATGAGGAGGATGAAGTTGAAGTTGAAGTTGAAACTGAAGACTAACTTAAATGCTTAAAATTACTATTAAAATAGGATTAGTTTTAATCTTAGTTTTTTTAGCTTATAAATTTTTAAAAGACGATTCAAACAAACCGTATGAATCGTCTTTTTTGTATAAATTATCCTCTGCTGAAAAATCAAAACTACAGGATGGTGACATCATTTTACGTCGTGGTTATGGACTAGTAAGTACCATGATTTTAAAAATGATGGATGAAGATTATGATGTCACACATTTAGGTATGGTTGTTACTGAAAACGATACCTTAAAAATTGCACATGCTTTATCAAGTAGTGTTTCAAATCAAGATGGATTGCGGTTGCAGGCAATAGACTCGTTTGTGCATAATTCTCATGATAATACAATTTTAGTTACAAGGTTAAAAAACATAGACTCGGTAAAACAAAAAAAGATTGTTAAGCAAATAGCGTATTACAAGAAAAAAAAACTACCCTTTGATCATAGCTTTAACTATAAAGACAGCACAGAGCATTATTGTTCTGAGTTAATTTGGCGAATTTATGAGCATAATTTAAATATACTTAAAGTGTCAGATACCTTGACGGATGAACAAAAATATAACACACTTAAAACTTTTTACGATACTAATTATTTTGATATAATTATAAATCACCAACAATAAAATTAACTCTGTTTAAGTGTTTTGTTAATCTTTTTTATAGCATTTTCAATAGACTTTTCAGGTTCGATAATATTATATTCTCCCCAAAAATCTGGATCAGAAAACCCAGAAGCTTCATCTAGTAAAATACTATTTTGTTTTAAAGTTTTTGATTCTTTTTTGTAAACTAAGGGGTTGCCTATAGACCAATCTGTGATTGCCATTTCACTATTTAAAGTGTATTTACTGTTAAACCATCTTTTATCCCAATTGATCTTAAAAGTTAATTGTATGTTACTATATCCAAAGTACCATTTGCCATCTTTTGTTCTGTAATTAACTCTGTAAGAAGCTTCTGTTGGATAGACTTTTGCTCTATTTGGTTTTTTACGTACAAACATTTTAGACGCTTCTTCTCGATTCTCTACATTTAAATTATACACAGCACTAGTTAAAGCAAAAGTGTTAGCATCAATGTATAATTTACCAGTATATTTAGGTCTATAAACATCTTTTTTCTGTTTAAAATTAATAACATAAACTAGTCTGTTATCTATTTGTGTAGGTCTACTGAAAGTAAAATCATATTCAAGTAAGTCACTTTTAGAAAATATATATTTTGGATATTTAATCATATCAGTAAATAAACTACTAAAAGGTCCTCCTCGTAATTTTAGTGCTATAGTATCTAGTCTATTATAATTAACTTTTTTTCTAGCTTTGATTAATTTAATACCGTCATTTCTTGAGTTGTCATAGGATTGTTTGTTAATGTTTACCACAGCTTCAGAGAGTGAAGCATTTCGGTTTCTTTTTTTTATAGTTTCCCTGTAAAACCCAGTCATACTAACAGATTGGTTAAGGTAGTTGTCGCCCTTTAATTCTAACATTTTTTTGACTAAAGTAATGGCATCTTTAGGTTTATTAATATCTACTTGTGCTAAAACTGTAGCCGCTTGATTTAGTTGTATTGTAGGATTAGTTTTTAATTGTTGTAAAGGTATTTCAGATTTTTGATAACCCAAATAAGTCACAATAAGGGTTTCGTTTAATAAATCATTAGGCACTTTAATTAGATATTCTCCATCACTATTAGAAATGGTACTAATGTTGGAATTTGTAATAATAATATCTGCTAAAGCTAAAGGTGTATTATTATTTTTATCAATAATTTGACCTTTAAATTCTTGTACGTTTTGGCTGATGCCTAATACTGTAAATCCAAATAAATAAAGTGCAATAAATAGTTTGATGTAGTTAAGTAATTTCTTTTTCATAGTAATTTTATAACATAGTTAACCTTATAAAAATACTGAAAAAACCACAGTTTTATATAAGTTTTTATGTTAATTTTAAGACATAGTAATGGTTAAACTGCCTTATCTTTACGTCAGATTTTTGTAATTATGCCAACAGACTGTATACCATTTAAAAACACAGGATATTTTTCTAAATTAATATGTGATTATTTAGCTGAATCTGAAGCGCTTAAGCCTTTTTATAACATGTTTCCTAAGCTTCAAAATTTTGAAGCACAAATACAAGCAAAGCAACAAGAGTTTACTAACCAATCCAGAAAGGTTTTAGTTAATGCGTTACAACAGCAATATCAAGTATTTGAAACTTCAGAACTTACTGATACTAATATAGCGTTATTAGCAGATGCTAAAACTTTTACAATTACAACAGGTCACCAACTTAATCTGTTTACTGGACCATTATATTTTTTGCATAAAATAATATCAACTATTAATTTAACAAAACAGTTAAAGTTAGAGAATCCAGAATATAATTTTGTACCAATTTACTGGATGGCTTCAGAGGATCATGATTTTGAAGAAATCAATTATTTTAATTTTAAAGGAAAAAAAATACGTTGGAACAAAGATGCAAGTGGAGCAGTTGGTGAGTTAGATACAAATGGTTTGCAAGAGGTTTTTGAAACGTTTTCAAAAGAATTAGGTATTGGTAACAACGCCAAACAATTAAGACAATTATTTGAAACCGCTTATCTAAAACATAGTAATTTAGCAGAAGCAACATTATATCTTGCCAACGCATTGTTTACAGAGCATGGTTTAGTAATTATTGATGCTAACACTAAGGTTTTAAAACAGTTATTTATACCTCAAATAAAAACAGAGTTATTTAATAACACGTCATTTGACGCAGTAACAAAAACATCTAAGCAATTAAGTCTAGTGTCAGATAGTTATAACATACAAGTTAATCCTAGAGAGATTAACTTATTTTATATAACTAAAGGCATCAGAGAGCGTATTGTTTTTGAAAACGATACATATAAAGTTTTAAACACAACATTAACTTGGAATAAAGCAGAGTTAGAAGACGAAGTTGAAAACTTCCCAGAACGTTTTAGTCCAAACGTCATCATGCGACCATTATATCAAGAAGTTATCTTGCCTAATTTATGTTACATAGGTGGTGGTGGTGAGTTGGCATATTGGTTTCAACTTAAAGCAAATTTTGAAGCTAATAATGTGGTGTTTCCAATACTATTACTTCGTAATTCAGTATTAATAAAAACAAAACAACAAGCTCAAAAATTAGAAAAACTTAATATTTCTAATCAAGATTTATTTTTAAAACGCGATAGTTTTATTAATAAAAAAGTAAGAGAAATTTCAAATATAGATATCGATTTTTCTGAGCAAATTCAACATCTAAAAACTCAGTTTAAAGACTTGTATGATTTAGCTAATTTAACAGATAAATCTTTTGTTGGTGCAGTCGCTTCTCAAGAAAAAAAGCAAATTAAAGGATTACAACATTTAGAAAAAAGATTGCTTACAGCTCAAAAACGAAAACTTAAAGACCAAGTACAACGTATGACGGATTTACAATACCAATTGTTTCCTAATTACAGTTTGCAAGAGCGAAACACCAATTTTTCTGAATTATATTTAGAATTTGGTGACCAATTAATACCTCAATTAATTAAAAATTTAAAACCTTTGCAAGGTGAATTTTTAATAGTTGAATTATAAGCCATGCATAAAATAGATTTAGATTTAGTTGAAATGACGCTAGACGTCATGAAGTACACTATTGACCGTATTTCCAAAACCGAAGACGTTATTGGTAAGCCACAAAAAGCAGCTACACTAAAAGCTTTAGTTGGTGATACTGTTACAGATAAAGGAATTGGTGGAGAAACAGCATTTAATCTATGGAAGCAACATTTAATGCATGCTAATGTAAAAATAGATCATCCACGTCATTTAGCATTTGTACCAGCATCTCCAACTAGAGCCTCTATTTTATTTGATTTAGTGACTTCTGCCTCAAGTATTCATGGTGCATATTGGATGGAAGGTGCTGGAGGGATTTTTTGCGAAAACGAAGCCATGAAATGGATTGTATCCTTAACAGGATTGCCAGAAGGTGCGTTTGGAGTATTTACCAGTGGTGGTACAGCAGCAAATTTATCTGCAATTGTAACAGCAAGAGAATATTGGCGTAGTTTAAACGATCAAAATAAATCACAAAAAGGATTAATTATTACTTCTATTGGAGCGCACTCTTCTATTAAAGCTATGGCTAAAGTAGTAGATGTGGATGTATTATTAGTAGATACAGAAGACCGTTTAAAAGGTAGTGCACTACAACACACAATTGATAAATTAACACCACAACAAAAACAACGTCTATTTGCTGTTGTAGCAACAGGAGGAACAACCAATGCAGGAATTATAGACGATTTAGATGGTATTGCAACTATCTGTCAAGCAGAAAATTTATGGTTTCATGTGGATGCTGCTTATGGAGGAGGAGCTTTAGCAGCAGATTCTGTTAGACATTTATTTAACGGTATAGAAAAAGCAGACAGTATAACTATAGATCCACACAAGTGGATGTTTTCGCCTTACGACTGTGGTGCTGTAATCTATAAACAACCAGAATTAGCTAAAAAAGCTCATGCACAAGAAGGCTCTTATCTAGATATTTTTAAAGACGAAGGTGCACATGGTTTTAATCCTACAGATTATCAAATACAATTAACACGTCGTGTCAGAGGGTTGCCATTATGGTTTAGTTTGGCTACTCATGGAACAGATAGGTATAAACAAGCGGTTGAAAGAGGTTTGGAGTTGGCAGCAATCTCTGGACAGTTAATTAAAGACATGGATCATGTCGAGTTGGTTAGAGAGCCAAGCTTATCTTGTGTTTTATACAGACGTAAAGGTTGGACACCAAACGACTACAGAGATTGGACGTTTGCTAACCATGATAAAGGATTTGCTTTAGTAACACCTACAAAATGGAAAACAGGTGACACTTTTGAAACAGTTTCGCGTTTTTGCTTCATAAATCCAGACACTACTGAGCAAGATATTAAGGCTATTTTAGAGTCTATGAAATAGTAAATTAAAATTGTTAAAAAAATAGTGTAAATTTCATATATCTTAAATAGTATTTTTCCGCACAATTACTATTTTTGTGCATGCAACACGACAAAGTACTTATTTTAGATTTCGGATCGCAATATACACAACTAATTGCGCGCAGAGTTAGAGAGCTTAACATCTATTCCGAAATACACCCTTTTAACAAACCACCAAAAAACGTAGACGACTACAAAGCAGTAATACTGTCTGGTAGCCCAATGTCTGTTAGATCTGAAGATGCATTTCATCCTGATCTATCAGAAATTAGAGGAAAAAAACCAATGTTAGCAGTCTGCTATGGTGCACAATATTTAGCACACTTTTCAGGAGGTGAAGTAGCAGAATCTAACACACGTGAATATGGACGTGCTAACTTAAGTTTTGTTGAAGATAATGAAGCCTTTTTAGAAGGTATCCAAGTTGGAAGTCAAGTATGGATGAGCCATAGTGACACCATTAAGCAATTACCAGAAAACGGTAAATTGTTAGCAAGTACACACGATGTACAAAATGCAGCTTATAAAATAGAAGGCGAAACGACTTATGCCATTCAGTTTCATCCAGAAGTGTATCATAGTACAGATGGTAAACAATTGCTAGAAAACTTTTTAGTTAATATAGCTAATGTTAATCCAGATTGGACACCAAATGCATTTGTACAAGAAACCGTAGATGATTTACAAGCTAAATTAGGAGACGATAAAGTTGTCTTAGGATTATCAGGTGGTGTAGACAGTTCTGTAGCAGCTATGTTATTACATAAAGCAATAGGTAAAAACCTATATTGCATATTTGTAAATAACGGATTATTACGTAAAAACGAATTTACAGATGTACTAGAACAGTACAAAGGGATGGGCTTAAATGTAAAAGGTGTAGATGCTTCGGCACGCTTTTTGGATGCATTAGCAGGACTGAGTGATCCAGAATTAAAACGTAAAGCTATTGGTAAAACCTTTATCGAAGTTTTTGATGACGAAGCCCATTTAATACAAGACGTAAAATGGTTAGCACAAGGAACTATTTATCCTGATGTTATTGAAAGCGTAAGCGCAACAGGAGGACCAAGTGCAACAATTAAAAGTCACCATAATGTAGGCGGTTTACCAGACTACATGAAATTACAAATTGTAGAGCCACTTCGCGCTTTATTTAAAGACGAAGTAAGACGTGTAGGTGCATCAATGGACATGGATAAAGACTTATTAGGACGTCACCCTTTTCCTGGACCAGGTTTAGCAATCAGGATTTTAGGAGATATCACAGCCGAAAAAGTACAAATACTACAAGACGTAGATGCTGTGTTTATAAATGGATTACGTGAGTCAGGATTATATGACAAAGTATGGCAAGCAGGAGCTATTTTACTTCCAGTAAATAGTGTAGGAGTAATGGGAGACGAGCGTACTTATGAAAAATGTGTAGCCCTACGTGCAGTAGAAAGCACAGATGGTATGACAGCAGACTGGGTAAATTTACCTTACGAGTTTTTACAAAAAACAAGTAACGATATAATAAATAAAGTAAAAGGTGTTAATAGAGTAGTTTACGACATAAGTAGTAAACCGCCAGCAACAATAGAGTGGGAATAAGAAAACTTGATTAGGGTTAAAATAATTTGGGCGTTACCACAAGGGTCGCGTTTTACATTATATCTTTTTTTTGCCATATATAGCAGCAAAAAAAAGGATGCCATTACAACCGCTAACGCAGTTTGAAACGTATAAATAACATATGAGAAAATTAATATACATATTAAGTATAATTGTATTATTTGGCTGTGCTTCCGCAAAAGCACAAAATTATAAAACGCATAAAGTACAAACAGGTGAAACTATAGAAGAGATTGCTACAAAATACAAAGTAACAAAATCTCAGATATATGCTTTAAATCCGGATGCAAGAAAGGAGTTAAAACCTAATGCTGTTTTAATCATTCCTAATGCTGCATTAGTACCAAATAGACCAACAGTAACAGAGGTTAAATCTTTAGAAGGTTTTAAAACACACAAAGTAAAGCGTAAAGAAACCCTTTACAGTTTGTCTAAAAAATATGATGTTGCACAAGAAGAAATCAAAAAACACAATCCAGATTTATACTCAAACAGTTTACGCAAAGGAGACAAAATAAAAATTCCGATTTATAAAGTATCTAAAGAAGTTACTACTAAATCCTCAGTAACAAAATATACTGTAAAACCAAAAGAAGGAAAGTGGCGTATTGCTTACCAATATGGTATCACAGTTCAGGATTTAGAAGATTTAAATCCAGAAATGGCAGAAGTCTTGCAACCAGGAGATATTGTTAACGTCCCAAATTTAGAAGTAGAAGATGTAAAAGTTGTTGATGAGCAATATAGTTATTATACGGTTTTACCAGCAGAAGGTTTTTATAGATTAAAAATAAAAACAGGATTAACTCAAGAGCAATTAGAACAATTAAATCCTGATTTAGCAACTACAGGTTTAAAACCAGGTATGGTTTTAAAAATTCCTTTTGACGCTAATATCACAGCTATTAACCACGGATTAGATCCTTCAGTTTTGGCAGATTCATTAATGGTGTCTGACTTAACAACACGTCAATTAGATTTAGCAACTAAGCATGTTGCTATAATGTTGCCTTTTAAGTTAAATGAAGTTAATTCGGACTCAATCTATGATGCTAAAAAAATAATTAAAACAGATGCTTATGTTAGCATGTCGTTAGAATTTTATTCAGGCGTTAAAATAGCTTTAGATAGTTTGTCTTCTTTAGGTGTTAATCTTAAAGTTGATGTTTATGATACCGAAAAAAGAGAAAGTACGGTAAATTCAATAGTAAAATCAAGTGAGTTTGATGATGTAGATGTTGTGATTGGACCAGTAGATTCAAAGTTGTTTAATTCTGCTGCAGCAACATTAAAAAGTAAAAATATACCACTAGTTTCACCTATTACTAAAACAGTAAATCTAGGAGATAATGTATTTCAGTCTAGACCATCAGAGACATTATTAAAAGAAAGATTATTAGAGTATTTTAAAGCAGATACTACATCTCACTTTATAATTATTTCTGATATCAAAAATAAAGAAACTGCAACATCTCTTAAAAAGAGTTTTCCTAAGGCATCAATTGTTATGTCAAGAAAAGTATATAAAACAGGAGCTGATGCTTATTATATTATGGATTCTGATATTGAAAGTAAACTTAAACCAGGTAAAAATGTGGTGTTTTTAGAAACAGCTAATGCAGGTTTTGTATCTAATGTATCAAGTGTTTTAAATTCAATAATTAAACCAACAAAACAAATTGTTTTAACAACAACAGATAAAACTAAAGCTTTTGAAGACGATGAGGTTAGTAACATGCATTTGTCAAATTTAAACTTTACTTATGCCTCTATTAATAAGTCATTTAGTGAGGATGATAATAATAGTTTTGCAAAACGTTACAAAACGTTATACCATGAAACACCATCTACTTATGCAGTTAGAGGTTTTGATTTGACTATGGATGTAGTGTTAAGATTGGTGACTTCAGAAGATTTGTATTTATCTGCAATTCAATCTCCTTTAACAACTTATGTAGAAAATAAGTTTGCTTATAAAAAGGAGTTATTTGGTGGTTATTACAACAATACAGTTTACATTGTACAATACAAAGATTTAAGAATTGTTGAGGTAAAATAATAATTTTAGTCAATTTACGTTGATTGCATATTATGCCTATGATTAAGTATGTTTTAATAGTTGCCAGTTTTTTGCTATTACAAAATGATGTAATGGAAGAGTTACCTTGGAGTAAAGACTACAAATTAACTTGGTCAGACTTTAAAGGAAAACCTATAGCAGGTAATGATGCTGTAGCAGTAACTGCATCAGGAATAACATTTAGCTATTCAATTCAAAGAGAAAATAAAATTATAAAAGGCTTTAAAACTATAGTTAAAGCCTTTTTTTATCCAGAACATTCTTGGTGTAAATTGGATAAAGTAGATACTCATGTTTTAGGACACGAACAATTGCATTTTGATATTACAGAGTTACATGCAAGATTGTTTAGACAACGCATTTCTAAAATACAACCACATAGTACACTTCCACAAACTTTACAAACTCTTCATGCGACTATAGATGCAGAGTTAGCAGCTATGCAAAAAAAGTATGATACTGAAAGTGAATATTCAATTAATCACGAAGGGCAAAAAAAATGGAAAGATAGTATTGCAAAGCGATTATTAGTTCTTTCAAAATTTAAATCTAAATAATAATGCAGCTTCAGCCTGATAAAGATTTTTTAATAAAATTGGCACATACTAAAATGCCTTTTGGAAAATATAAAGATAGATTTTTAATAAACCTTCCAGAACATTATGTTGTTTGGTATCGTAATAAAGGTTTTCCAAAAGGAAAATTAGGTGAAATGCTTGAGACCGTTTACACACTTAAAGTAAATGGATTAGAAGATTTGATTTGGAATATTAAAAAGCAGTACCCTAGTAAATAGGATTTTAATTAACGTTTGATATGGCGAATTTAAATTCGCCATATCAAACGTTAATTAAAAGTAGTTTCAATAAAATAGGTTATTACATTTATATTTTGAGGCTAATTATTGCTTAATAAATTTATGGGTTATTGATTTTTTATCAGCTAAACGAATAATATATATTCCGTTTACTAAGTCAGAAACATCTAGTTTTTTGTTATTTGAAATAGTAGTTTCTTTAACCAATTGACCAATCATATTATATATTTTAACTTTTTCCTTACTAGAATTTTTAAATTGAATTGTTATAAAATCTGAAGCAGGATTTGGATATATTGAAAAATTATTTAATTCAAAATCCTCAACCCCAAGTGTATTTAAAGTTACAGTTTGTAACAAATTATTGTAGCCTGTTGTAGCGTCCCATAAACCTGAATTTGCAAACTGAACACTATAATCTGAATTAGAAGATAAATTCGTGTTAATGTCAGGTAACCAAAGGTATAGTTGAAAAGTACCTGTTAAACCAATATTAAAAACTTGATTAATTGTAATTGTAGATTCCCATGTCCTAATATACGAGTTTATTAAATAAGTAGTTACGTCATCTGTTGCAGTATTTTTTAATACTAAATAGGCATTTCTTTCTTTAAAAGGTCTAGCAAAACCAACATTTGTAATGTTTAAGGTTAAATCAATATCAGATCCTGATTGTGTTATTGATGACGAATTTAAAACAAATCGGTAGCCTAAATTTTTAAGGATCTCATTGTATTCATTTGTATTTAATTGATTCCAGAAGTCTTGATGATAATCTCTATTTAAAGTGGTCCAATTAGTCAAACCCATTTCGTAAATAGCATTTGCACCTGTGGTTCTAAATCCATTATCACAAGGATTTAATCCATTGGTTTCTCCTGTCATTGGTAAATACTTAGTTTCATTAGACAAATAATTGTATTGTGTATTGCCAACAGGGTTAGTACACTCATCAGTATTATATGTACCTTGGTCTCCATAATTATTCAAAAAAGCATCATTATAAAAACCAACTCTTGCATTTGCAGTATTTTGGTAAGCAGATTGTTCTGTTAATTGGGTGTTACCATACATAGTTGTCTTAATGCCAGCATATCTAACCTGAATAGGTGTCTCTAATGGTGTAGCAGCTAACATGGCATCTACAATGTCTTTACGGTTTGCCCATTGGGTTGCAGATATGTTTCCGTCGGTCCCAAACTCTGTAGAGTTTGTATAATACCATTCACCCCAAGTACCAATAAAACCAGCTTGAAGAGAAAATATAACATCTTTATTGTTGTTTAAAATAGCAGATAGTTGAGAGATATGATTTAGTATTTGAGACTTAGTTGGTTGTTGAGCTTCGGTACCTACTTCATTAGAATAAGAGAATCTTACAATAATTTTAAGACCTGCTGTTCTTACATTATCAAAATCGGTTTGTATATTATTTAAATAAGTAGTGCTAATGTCTTCATCTAAAAAGTTATCAAGTAAGAAGTAACGATAAACAACAGTTACTTTATCTGCACTAGTTTTCCAATTATTTAATGTTGTAACCGAAAAATTATTTGCTCCATCAATTGTTGCATAATCACTTGCTGTTATAGAGTATTTTTGCAAGCCACGTTCTGGGTTTGTAATAATATCTGTAGAAGGAGTGTAGTTTACAGTTTGTCCCGATAAAATAGCTTGAAATAAAAGTAAAAGCAATAAAAGTGGTTTTTTCATTGGTGTTGTTTTTAATTATTTTGTGGTTGATATGACTTGTTTAATATACGAGTAATTGCAGTAAATGGATTATATTATAAATCCACTCCAAACTTCAAATACTATTTACATAAAACCATTAATAATCCATTAGCCTTAAATAACGACAAGATCAAGTATATTAAGTCTTTAGTTAATTTTATAAGTCAGCTATAAATTCTTCCAAAAATAAAACAAGAAAGACCAACACGTTCCACTTAAAAATCGTAAATTTGCTCGCGTTTAACAACGCAACATGACACCAGAAACTAAGTACATATTTGTAACAGGAGGAGTAACATCTTCCTTAGGAAAAGGAATTATAGCAGCATCTTTAGCTAAGCTACTTCAAGCTCAGGGTTACAGAACCACAATCCAAAAATTAGACCCTTACATTAACGTTGATCCAGGTACGTTAAATCCGTATGAACATGGTGAATGCTACGTCACAGATGATGGAGCAGAGACCGATTTAGACTTAGGACATTACGAGCGTTTTTTAAACGTGCCAACCAGTCAAGCTAATAATGTAACGACAGGTCGTATTTACCAAAGCGTAATTAATCGCGAACGTAAAGGTGAATTTTTAGGAAAAACTGTTCAAGTAATACCTCATATTACAGACGAAATAAAAAATAGAATCCAAATTTTAGGAAACTCAGGTGATTACGATATTGTAATTACCGAAATAGGAGGAACCGTTGGGGATATAGAGTCTTTACCATACATTGAAGCGGTAAGACAATTAAAATGGGATTTAGGAGATAATAACGCTTTAGTTATACACTTGACGTTAATCCCTTATTTAACTGCAGCTGGTGAGTTAAAAACAAAACCAACACAACACAGTGTAAAAACATTGATGGAAAGTGGTGTACAAGCAGACATTTTAGTATGTCGTACAGAGCATGAATTACCATCAGACCTTAAACGTAAATTAGCATTATTTTGTAATGTGCGTGAAGAGGCAATTATACAATCTATTGATGCATCAACAATTTATGATGTACCAAATTTAATGCTTGAAGAAAAACTAGATCAAGTTGTACTTAAAAAATTAGCATTAAATAGTGATGTTCCAGATTTAACAAACTGGAATAAATTTGTGAAAAGACATAAAAATCCAAAATCAGAAATTACAATTGGTTTAATTGGTAAGTATGTAGAGTTACAAGATTCTTACAAATCTATTTTAGAAGCCTTTATTCATGCAGGAGCAGAGAATGAAGTAAAAGTCAATGTAGAATCTGTGCATTCAGAATACTTAAATGCAGATAATATTAAAATGAAATTATCGCATTTAGATGGGGTTTTAGTAGCTCCAGGTTTTGGAGAACGTGGTATAGAAGGTAAAATTACAGCTATTAAATATGTGCGAGAAAATAATATTCCGTTTTTAGGAATTTGTTTAGGTATGCAAATGGCAGTTATTGAGTTTTGTCGTAACGTAATGGAATTATCAGATGCTAGCTCGACAGAAATGAATCCAGATACTACTAATCCAGTAATAGATATCATGGAAGATCAAAAAACCATTACAGACATGGGAGGAACCATGCGTCTTGGTGCTTGGGATTGCCATATAGAAAAAGATACAATTGCTTACAAGGTTTATCAATCTCAAGATATTAAAGAACGTCACAGACATAGATACGAGTTTAACAGTACTTTTAAAGCTCAGATTGAAGCAGCAGGATTAAAAGCAACAGGATACAATCCTGATACTAAACTTGTAGAAATTGTAGAAAATCCCTCTCATCCTTGGTTTGTTGGTGTACAATATCATCCAGAATATAAAAGTACAGTTGCCAATCCACATCCTTTATTTGTAGCATTTGTAAAAGCAAGTTTAAAGCATAGTAAGAAAAAATAAGTGTCAATTTGACACCTAATTAAAAGTGGTCAAATATTTGACTAATAATAACTCCTCATAATAAGTAAGAGGGACCAAACAATATGGAAGAAAAAAAACTAGACGTCAAGTCAATAATAGGTTTCGTTTTAATATTCGGAATCTTATTGTTTATGATGTGGCAAAACCAACCAAGTGCTGAAGAAATTGAAGCACAAGAAGCCGAAAAACAAGCACAAATTGAAGCAGATAAAAAAGCAAAAGCTAACACTGCTAATACAAATGATACTAAAGTAACTACAGCTTTAGACTTTGCTAAGCCAACAGATTCAGCTCAAGTTGCAGCTTTACAATCTAAAATTGGTGATTTTGCATTTTCAGCAGCAACATCAACATTTAATGATGATGAGTTAACGGTTAGCAATCAAGTTTTAGATTTAAAATTTAATACAAAAGGTGGTCACTTATCAGAAGTTAAACTTAAAGAGTTTGTAGATTTTAATCAAGTACCAATCTATTTAGTTAAAGATGGTAACTCTGTATTTAACATTCAGTTTCAAACAACAGATAATCGTACTTTAAATACTAAAGATTTATATTTTCAGCCTACAGTTACTAAAAGTGGTGAAAACACTATAGTATCCATGAAACTAAAAACTGCACAAAATAAGTTTTTAGAATATAATTATGTAATTAAACCAAATGACTATATGGTAGATTTTACCATTAAATCTCAAGGTTTAGAAACTGCAATTAATACTTCAAATCCAATTAATTTAGATTGGACACAAAAAACATACAGACACGATCAAAGTATAAGTTACGAGAATAGATACACACGTCTTACATACAAAACAGATGGTGATGTAGATAAATTATCTCAAATGGGAGATGATGATGAAACTGAAGAAGATGTAGATTGGTTATCTTACAGACAACACTTTTTTAGTACAATCTTAGTAAGTGATAAGCCTTTTAAAGAAGTAAAAATTACGTCTAAAAATTTAGTTGAAGATGAAGCTGTAGATTCAGTGTTTACTAAGCAATTTTCGACTAAAACTGCTTTAGCTTTAAGTGGAGCAGCCATAAATAATAATTTAAAATTATATTATGGTCCAACGGATAGTCAGATTTTAAAAAAATACGATAACAATTTAGAAGAAAGTATTCCTTTTGGATGGGGAATTTTTGGATGGATTAACAAGTTTTTATTTATCCCTTTATTTAGTGGTTTAAGTTCATTTTTACCTTATGGTGTAGCTATTATAGTTATGACTGTAATTATTAAACTTGCTATGTCGTTTGTACAATACAAACAATATTTATCTCAAATGAAATTGAAGGTGTTAAAACCTGAATTAGATGCCATTAGAGAAAAATATAAAGACAATAAAATGAAGGCTCAGCAAGAAACTATGGCACTTCAGAATAAAGCAGGAGCTAGTCCTTTAGCAGGATGTTTACCAGCTTTAATACAAATGCCTGTGTTTTATGCTTTATTTATGTTTTTCCCTACAGCTTTTGCTTTAAGACAGAAAAAGTTTTTATGGGCTGAAGATTTATCATCTTATGATGTTGTTGCAGAGCTTCCGTTTAACATTCCGTTATATGGAGACCACGTTAGTTTATTCCCAATTTTAGCAGCTATTGCTATTTTCTTCTACATGAAATTAACAACGGGACAAAACCAAATGTCTGCGCCACAGCAAGAAGGGATGCCAGATATGGCTAAGATGATGAAGTACATGATTTACTTTGCTCCAATAATGATGCTTATTTTCTTTAATCAGTATGCATCAGGTTTAAGTTTATACTACTTTATTTCTAACTTAATTAGTATTGGTATTTTATTAGTTATCAAGAATTACATTTTAGATGAAGAAAAAATACATGCTAACATTCAGGTTCAAAAAGCAAAACCTAAAAAAGAAAGCAAGTTTCAAAAACGTATGAAGGATATGATGGAACAAGCTGAAAAGCAAAAACAAATGCAACAAAAAAATAAAAGAAAGTAATTTCTTCTTATTTATCATATAAAAGCTGTCTGCTATATTTTAGTATGGCAGCTTTTTTGTTATAACAAAAGTGACTTATTAACGTTAAGGTTAAAGGCTTGATTTCCGCGAAAGCGATATAATATTTATTAGAATGAAAAAAATAACACTTTTAATTATTGTTTTAATTACTACTACTGTAAGTTTTTCTCAGGAGTTTAATCAGTTTGATGATAATGGTAAACGTCATGGAACTTGGAAAAAGACTTTTGAAAATACTAAAGTTTTACGTTATCAAGGTCAGTTTGACCATGGTAAAGAGGTTGGTACTTTTAAGTTTTATAAAAACATAAACGGAAAAGCTGTTTTAACAGCTACCAAGGTCTTTAACAAGGCTGATGATGTGGCTCAAGTTACTTTTTTAGCAAGTAATAAAGCTAAGATAAGTGAAGGTAAAATGCGTGGTCGTAATTATATTGGTAAATGGGTTATTTACCACAAAAACTCTGATCAAGTCATGACTGAAGAAAATTATAATAGTAACGGTAAACTTGAAGGCCAAAAGAGGGTCTATTACTTAAGTGGTCAAGTTGCTGAATTAGCATTATATAAAGACGGTTTGTTGCATGGAGAGTCTAAATGGTATGCAGAAAATGGTAACCTAATTAAAAGTGTAACATTTAAAGAAGACAAGTATGATGGTGTGTATAAAACTTATAATAAAAATGGACAAATAGCAAAAGAAGGTCATTATAAAAATGACGTTAAATGTTGTGTTTGGAAGCGTTATAAAGATGGTAAGTTAGTAGAAGAAAAAGATTTAGATAAAAAAGGATAATTTTTTTAATACTTTATACAAAAAAGCCGACTTATATATTAAGTCGGCTTTTAAATTTACAATAACATTAATTAAGGGTAAATGTTATGGTAAACACACTAAATATTATTGTGGTGGTAAAATAACTTGGTCAATAGCATGTACAACACCATTTGTAGCTTGTATGTCTACTAGACTTGTTATTATGTTGCTAACTCTATCATTGGCATCAGTTAAAGTAAAAGCTGTAGCGTCTGCTGTAATGTCACCTCCTAAAGTAGCAACAGTACCAGAAGCAAGCATTGATGATTGTACGTTAGCTGCAACTATGTGATAAGTTAAAACAGCATCAACTGTAGCTGTATCAAGGTCTGTTAAAGCTGTTGCATTAAGTTCTACTAATAAGTCTCCAAAAGCAGCATCAGTAGGTGCAAATACTGTAAAGGGTCCAGCTTCAGCATCAGACACTGTAGTAATGTAAGGTACTGTTGGCATTCCAGAATCAGCATATTGTAAGGCTGCAACTAGGTTTGTCAAGTTTGGGTTAGAGGTTGCAAATGTTGCTATTGTTGGTAAATCAATTACTGCATCAACTACATGAACAATTCCGTTTGACGTATTTATATCTGCTAATGCTACGTCAGACGTTCCGTTAAACGTTACTCCAGAAGTACCATCCCAAAACAAACTTAAATTAGTGTTATTTGGTCCAGAAGCTAAAGTTGTTGTGTAACCAGTGCTTCCTGCTAAGTCAGAAGACATGATGTTAGATCCATCAATAACATGGTTTAACAAAATTTGCGTTAGTACTTCATCAGGAACTTCTTCTAAAGATGCAAATCCTTTAGCATCTAAAAATGCTGTAAAGGCATCATTTGTTGGTGCTAATACTGTTTTGTCTCCAGATGCAGACAAAGCATCTACTAATCCAACTTGTACAGCAGCTTCAACTAAAATACTTAAGCTTGGTGTTGCTTGTGCAGTTTCAACAATATTTAATTGTTGTTCTTGCATTTGTTGTGCGTCATCGTCGTCGCTACAAGATACAAATGCAAATGTCGCTAAAAATAGCAGTGATAATTTTTTGATAGTTTTCATATTTTTTGTTTTATTTTGTTTAACAAATCTAATAAAAGATTAAACAAAACAACTTAAAGATTTGTTAAAATTTTATAACCACTTGTTTTGTAGTTATGTTAGTAGATAATCCAATTCTAGTTTATGCTAATAGATTTTATATAAAAACTTATCTTTGCAGTCTATTTAAAATTAGTCATGAAAAAAAGAGTTATTGTTGGATTGTCAGGAGGTGTAGATTCTAGCGTTGCTGCTTACTTATTGAAGGAGCAAGGTTATGAGGTTATTGGACTGTTTATGAAAAACTGGCACGACGATTCCGTTACTATATCAGATGAATGTCCATGGTTAGACGATAGTAATGATGCTATGTTAGTAGCAGAAAAATTAGGTATTCCTTTTCAAACTGTTGATTTAAGTGAACAGTATAAAGAACGTATCGTAGATTATATGTTTGACGAGTATGAAAAAGGTCGTACACCCAATCCTGATGTGTTATGTAATAGAGAAATCAAGTTTGATGTTTTTATGAAAATAGCATTAGATCTAGGTGCGGATTATGTTGCAACAGGACATTATTGTCGTAAAACTACAATAACTAAAGATGGTCAAGAAGTACACCAATTACTAGCCGGAAAGGACAGTAATAAGGATCAATCTTATTTTTTATGTCAATTATCTCAAGCACAATTAGCAAAAGCACTATTTCCGGTTGGAGAATTATTAAAACCAGAAGTAAGAGCCATTGCTAAAGAGCAGGAACTTACAACAGCAGATAAAAAAGACTCACAAGGGTTATGTTTTATTGGTAAAGTAAGATTACCAGAATTTTTACAACAACAACTGAAGCCTAAAGAAGGTGTTATAGTTGAAATACCTAAAGATAATTCGTTTTACAACGAAACTTTACCAACTTTTAGTAATAAGCTAGAAGAACTGAAATATCAATCCAGAAAGCCAAGTTACCAAGTGGCTGAAGGTAAAATAATGGGTAAACATCAAGGTGCACATTATTTTACAAAAGGTCAGCGTAAAGGATTAGCAGTTGGTGGTACGGTTGAACCTTTATTTGTAATTGATACAGATGTAAACGAAAACGTGATTTATACAGGTCAAGGTGCATCTCATCCTGGTTTATTTAAAAAAGCATTATTTGTATCCAATGATGAGTTACATTGGGTTAGACAAGATTTGGCTCTAGAAAACGATCAAAGTATGCAAGTTTTAGCCAGAATTAGATACAGACAACCACTTGAAAATGCCACTTTATATAAAGTAGAATCTGGACTTTACGTTCAGTTTGAAAACCCTCAATCTGCAATTACAGAAGGTCAATTTGTTGCTTGGTATTTAGATGAAGAATTAGTTGGTTCTGGTGTAATTTCTTAAATTGCAGTAACAAAACGTTATTGCTATGAAACACATTTACTTATTTTTATTTTCAATGTTTTCAATTGGGATTTACGCACAAGAACATGCTTGGGTGTATTTAGCAGACAAACCTGATAGTGCAGCAGCTTTAGCTAATCCTATTTCTATTTTAACTCAAAAAGCATTAGATCGTAAAGCAGCACATAATGTAACTGTAGATTTTAGAGATGTTCCTGTTGATGAATCTTACATATCAGCAATAAAATCTCAAACAGGTATTACAGTAGTTTCAAAATCTAAATGGTTTAATGCAGTGCATGTTTTAGGTACTCAAACCAATATTAATGCTTTGTCAGCTGTTATGGTTAATGGTAATTCTATAGTAAGCACTATAGATTTTGCAGATTCAAGTTTAAATGCACGTCCTGCTCAAAACCAAAATAAACACGATTTTGAAGCTAGTCTAACAGACTTTACTTATGGTAATACCTCTAATCAAGTAACCATGATTGGAGTAGATCATTTACACCAAAATATCAATAATTACACAGGTACAGGAATGACAGTAGCAGTTATTGATGCTGGTTTTCCTAATGTTGAGACTATGAATGGTTTTCAGCGTTTAAGAGATGCAAACGGAATTGCTGGAGGTTATGATTTTGTAGATAGAAATTCAAACGTTTATGCTTACTCAGGTAATTCTCACGGAACTTGGGTGTTAAGTGATATGGCTGGATTTATTCAAGATCAATTTGTAGGTACAGCTCCAGACGCAACCTATTATTTATTTAGAACAGAAGATGCAGCAACCGAAACACCTTTGGAAGAAAGTCTTTGGGTTGAAGCTGCAGAACGTGCAGATAGTTTAGGAGTAGATGTTATAAATTCGTCTTTAGGCTATACTACATTTGACAACCCTAATTACAGTTATACTCCAGCTCAGATGGATGGTAATACAGCTTACATTACAAAAGGCGCTAATATTGCTTTTGAAAAAGGGATACTAGTCGTTAATTCTGCTGGAAATTCAGGTAGTGGTAGTTGGCAAATTGTTGGTGCACCAGCAGATGCTTCAGGTGTATTTAGTATTGGTGCAGTTCAAGCTAATGGGACTTATGCGTCTTTTAGTTCAAGAGGTAGTAATGCTCAACCAACACAAAAACCAGATGTTGTAGCTCAAGGTCAAGCTAGTTATGTTATAAATACTAATGATGCTGTAACAACTTTAAACGGAACATCGTTTAGTGCTCCTATTTTAGCAGGAGGAATTGTCTGTTTATGGCAAGCATTACCTGATAAAACGAATGCCGAAATTATGCAATTGGTACGCGAGTCAGCATCACAATACTCCACACCAGATTTTTTCTTAGGTTATGGTATTCCTGATTTATCTCTAGCTTTAGCTGAAGGATTATCTTTAGATGAATTTGATACCCAAAACACAACACTAAAACTATATCCTAATCCTGTTGTCAATCAATTAACAGTCGAAATTCCTAGTCAATTTGAAGAAGCTAGTATAAAAATGTATGATGTTTTAGGTAAAAAAGTAATCGATACTAAAGTCAATGCAATTAATAAAAAGGTAGATACATCAGTATTGTCTAAAGGTGTCTATTTAATTAAAATTGAAGCAGAAGGCCTTTCAATTACTAAAAAAATTATTAAAAAGTAAAAGATATAATTTTAACAAACTAACATAAAACTAATGCCAAATTCTATAACAAAACTTTTCAATATAAAATATCCAATAATCCAAGCAGGAATGATTTGGAATAGTGGATGGAAACTAGCTTCAGCAGCTAGTAATGCAGGAATATTAGGACTAATTGGAGCAGGAAGTATGTATCCTGATGTGTTAAGAGAGCACATTCAAAAATGTAAAAAAGCAACCGATAAGCCTTTTGGTGTTAATGTCCCAATGTTGTATCCAAACATTGAAGAGATTATGAATATTATTGTTGAAGAAGGTGTTAAAATAGTATTTACTTCTGCAGGAAACCCTAAAACATGGACTAAGTGGCTACAAGATCAAGGTATTACAGTAGTACACGTTGTCAGTAGTGTTAAGTTTGCTTTAAAAGCACAAGCAGCTGGTGTGGATGCTATTGTAGCCGAAGGTTTTGAAGCTGGAGGACATAATGGTCGTGATGAGACCACAACTTTAACTTTAATACCAATGGTTAAAGAGCAGTTAGAAATACCATTAATTGCAGCTGGAGGAATAGCTACTGGTAAAGCTATGTTAGCGAGTATGATTTTAGGAGCAGACGCAGTACAGGTTGGAAGCCGATTTGTTGCAAGTACAGAAAGTAGTGCACATGATAATTTTAAGCAAGTAGTTGTAGATGCTAAAGAAGGAGATACACAATTAACTTTAAAAGAATTAGCACCTGTAAGATTAGTTAAAAATAAGTTTTTTAATCAAATTGAAGCTTTATACAAAACAGCGCCTTCACTTGAAGCACTTAAAGGATTACTTGGTCGTGCAAGAGCAAAAAAAGGAATGTTTGAAGGCGATTTAGAAGATGGCGAATTAGAAATTGGTCAAATTGCAGGATTAATACACGACATTAAACCAGTTGCTGATATTGTAAAACATATGGTAGAAGAGTTTGAAGCGGCTAAACTTAATGTGGCTAAACTTTAATAGTATTTATATAAATGCTAATAAATAAACTGTTTTTTAAAGCTTACCAGATAAAATATCTTTTCAAGTGGATAGATGTACTTGGTATTTTTCAATATCTTAAGCTAATATCTAATTTACAAAGTGATTCCGAGTTTTTAGAACTTAAACTTAAAAGTTATACTTCAACTATATATTTAAGACCTAAGACTTCCGATTTTAAAATTTTTAAGCAAATTTTTATTGCAGAAGAATATAACGTCACATACCCAAATCAGGTTAAAACTATTATAGACGCTGGATCTAATTGTGGCTATTCAATAGTTTATTTTAAAAATAAATTCAAGGATGCTAAAGTTATTGCTATTGAGCCAGATCATTCTAATATTAAAATGATTAGAAAAAACACTCAGAATTTAACAAATGTAGAGCTATTAGAAGGTGGTGTATGGTATAAAGATTCAGACTTAAATATTTTAAATAAAAATGCAGGGAAATGGGCTTTTAGAGTTGTTGAAGCTAAAAAAGATGAAGGTGAATTTAAAGGGTTTTCGATTAATACGATACTAAAACAATTCAATCTAGAAAGTATTGACTTATTAAAACTTGATATTGAAGGTACAGAAAAAATAATCTTTGAAAACAATGTACAACCATGGTTGTCTGTAACATCATTTGGATTTTTAGAGCTTCATGAAAATTATGAGCCTGGTGTCACTAAATTGATTCATAAAATATTAAAATCTGAGAATTTTAAAATATCACATTCTGGTGAAAATCTAGTGTTTTCAAAATAATATTTAAGATGTTTTCCGTTTAAAAACAACTACATTTGCTTTATGGTTTTAAGCAATTACACAAAAGAATTTAAATATAATTGGCAGCTTGCAGCTCCTGTAATGTTAGGTATGCTAGGTCATACTTTTGTGAGTTTTATAGACAATATTATGGTTGGCCAATTAGGTACAGCAGAGTTAGCAGCTGTGTCGTTAGGAAACAGTTTTATGTTTATAGCAATGTCTATAGGTATTGGTTTTAGTACAGCTATAACACCATTAGTTGCAGAGGCAGATAGCGCCAACAATTTTGACGAAGGAAAATCTGCTTTTAAGCATGGTTTGTTTTTATGCACTGTTTTAGGTTGTTTACTATTCTTATTAGTGTTTTTTGTAAAACCTTTAATGTATTTAATGAAACAACCAATTGAGGTTGTAGAGTTGGCTATTCCGTATTTAGATTTGGTAGCCTTTTCTTTAATTCCGTTAATAATTTTTCAAGGTTTTAAACAATTTAGTGATGGTTTGTCATTGACTAAATATCCAATGTATGCCACAATTGTAGCTAACTTAATTAATGTAGGTTTAAACTATTTATTGATTTTCGGAAAATTTGGTTTCCCAGAAATGGGTATTGTAGGTGCAGCTTATGGGACTTTAGTGTCTCGTGGTGTTATGGTATTTTACTTATGGTGGCTTTTAAAAGGTAGAGCAAAATCTAAAGATTATGTTACCAATATTAAGTTGTTTGTTTTAGATAAATTAATGCTGAAAAAGATTATAAGTTTAGGTACACCAAGCGCTATGCAAATGTTTTTTGAAGTAGCCATCTTTACAGCAGCAATTTGGTTAAGTGGTTTGTTAGGTAAAAACCCTCAAGCAGCTAATCAAGTGGCTTTAAACTTAAGCTCAATGACCTTTATGGTTGCTATGGGATTAAGTGTAGCCTCAATGATTAGGGTTGGTAATCAAAAAGGTTTGCATCAATATTTAGAACTACGTCGTATTGCAGTGTCTTTATTTTTGATGGGTTTTATTTTTGCAGTAATTTTTGCCTCCTTATTTTTAATATTCAATCAGTTTTTACCAAGATTATATGTGGATTTTGACGATGCTATTAACTTTAAAGATAATATGGAAGTTGTATCCATAGCTTCACAACTGTTAATTGCAGCAGCCATTTTTCAAATTAGTGATAGCCTGCAAGTTGTTGTTCTTGGAGCTTTAAGAGGTTTACAAGATGTTAAAATACCGACTTTAATCACTTTTATTTCCTATTGGCTAATTGGATTTCCTGTTAGTTGGTATTTTGGAAAAGCAGATGCTTATGGTAGTTTTGGTATTTGGCTAGGTTTACTAGCAGGACTAACAACTGCTGCTATTTTATTGTTTATACGTTTTAATTATCTAACTAAAAGGTTAATTTTGAACTCAGCTAATAACTAACAGCTAAAAGTTAATAAAACATGGAATTACCAAAATATATATTAGGTGATAATACAGATCATCCAAATGCAATCTTTGTAATACATACCGAATTTCCTAGATTTATAATTAATCTTGAAGATGATGAGGTAGAGTGGTTTGAAGATTTTGACCAACATGATCAAAGAGAATTAGAAATGGAAACCGAAAACTTAATTAAAGAAGCTACTGCTTTTTATGATCGTGAAGTTGCACGTTACGAAGAGTAAAAACTGGGTTTAATTACCCTCAAAATTATTATATGTTAGACCAATTAGTACAATACGACAAAGAATTATTTTTGTTTTTAAACAATTTAGGAAGCACCTCTTGGGATGCTTTCTGGGTTTTTTATACTGACAAAGTACATTGGGTTCCGTTTTACGCTATCCTGTTGTTTTTAATGTATAAAAAGTTGAATACAAAAATGTTTGTATTAACATTAGTGGTTATTGCTTTAATGATTTTGTTTACAGATCAAGTTACTAATTTATTTAAAAAAGTATTAGTTAAACGATTACGACCTTGTCATGAAGACGAGCTAGTGCAAGCCATGAGATTACTTAAATCTTGGTGTGGTGGACAATATGGTTACTTTTCTGGACATGCAAGTAACAGTATGGCAGTCGCTATATTTTCTGGATTAATGTTACGTTATAAGTATAAATATTTGATATACTTTTTAATTGTTTGGGCTCTAGCTATGGCATATAGCCGAATTTACATTGGAGTACATTATCCTTTAGATGTTGTAAGCGGAATGATATTTGGTGCGTTCTCTGGATATTTATTCTATAAACTTGACAAATATTTACAGTCAAGGTTTCAATTAAAATAATTTATTTTTTTCTGAAATAATAATACTTGCTAATCAGTCTATCTTTATACTGTTTACTATCTGGTTCACTTTCGTTTAAATCAAAAGTTTTAATTAATTCAATTGAATAGTTTTTGCTGATTATTTCTTGATCCTTTTTACTGATATTGTTAGCTAAAACTCCAAATTCAGTAGCCTTAGGAAATATGTAAACACCTTTGCTTTTTGTTATCTGCGGAATTTTTTGACCATATTGCCAAATAGCTTCTGGAGAGATATGATTTATATTATACAATTTAACTTGAGTTTCTTGATGAGTTTTTAATAAAGAATTAATTGGTTTAAAATTAGAACTTGTAAACGTTTTAAAAAGCGGTAATCCAAATAAAAATAAAGCACCAAAAAAAGTAGTTGTTAAGATAAAAACAGTTTTAATGTCTTTCTTTATTAGCTTTAGTAAAATAAATAGACCTAAAGTAAATGCAACTATTACAAAAACAGCAAACTTAATTGGATGCTGACTTAATTCTGTTTTAAACATAAAAAATAGAGCGATAGGAGCAATCATACCTATTACAGCTATTAATCCAAAATTAAAATATACAGGAATAGTTTCGCGTTTATCTGTTAACGATTTAAATTCACGAATTAAATAATCAATATAAAAGCCAATATTTAAAGCTAGTGGTATTAATACAGGCATCAAGTAACGCGATTTTTTTTCAGGTATTAAGGATAATAAAATAACTGCAAAAATGGTCCATAATAATGTAAATTTATAGGCTTTAAAATTTATAACTCTCGATTTTAAATATGGATAAAGCAAACTTATAAATGCAGGAATAGTCCATAATCCACTTTGTGTAAAAAAACTCCAATAGTAGTAAAATGGTCTAACATTGTAACTTGTCCAATTTCCAGTTTCTTTACTGGTGATGGCTTTAAAAGTTTCAGCATCTTCTAATCTAACATATAAATACCACCAACCTCCAATAGTTAATGCTATTATTAAAAGAGCTAATATTGGTACTATTTTAGGTTTAATAGTATTGTATTTAAAACTAAAACCATAAGCCATTGTAAATGGTAATAACAAGGCATAAAAACTTACAGGACCTTTACTTAAAATAGAACATCCTATAAAAAATCCAGCATAAATAACAGAGGTCCATTTAGTAATGTCAGAATTAAAAAAGCAAACTAAGTGGTAAATAGCAACCATCATAAAACCATGAGTAAAAATATCCCAAGGTGCTTCAATTGTAATTCCAATAACGTAAAATGAAGTCACTAAAATTAAAGTGTTTAAATAGCTGTGTATTTGATTTTTTAAAATTAAGTTAGACAGTTTGTAGCTGTATATGGCTAAAACCATAATCATGATTATAGCAGGTAAACGCATTCCAAAAATACTTTTAACACCAAAAACTAATCCCGAAATAGCAGTTAACCAAGTTGGTAAAGGTGGTTTTTCGTAACGTGCTTGACCATTCATGGTAGTTAACAACCAGTTGTTATCTTGTATCATCTCTCTAGCTGTAATAAAATTACGAGCCTCCATAATGGTAACTTGAATAGTGTCTAAATTTGGTAGTAGCATGATTGCAATAAGCAAACATAGAGTTGCAAGCGGATATTTTTTTAAAAATTTAGGCATCTTGTTTTTTTAAGATCAATAAATTACGAATGTAAATAACAGCTCCTAATGAGTGTCCAACTAATAAGACATAATCTACTCTAAAAATAGCGTAAGTCAAAATTAAAAGCGATCCTGTTAAGCTTAAAGCCCAAAAGCCAAGCGGTAAAGATGATTCTTTGTTTTTTTCAGAATAAATCCATTGAAATACAAAACGTAGTGTAAATATAATTTGAGATACTATGCCTAACGACAATAACCAAAACGGAATGGCTTCGTTTTTAAATAATTTTACAGTATCAATTTCGTTATTATTAAAGTAAAAGACTGTCACAAAAACAGGCATTAATAATAAGATGTAACGTACACTAACGTGGTAGGTTTTCCATTGGTTTTGTAATTGTAGATTTCTTATGTAAATATAATAAGTCAAACTTTGACCTAACATAATTGCAAAATCATCACGTAAATATCCATAAATAAACAAAAGGAAAGACGCAATTAAACTTAGTGTCCAGAATAAGGTTGGTGTAATGACACGTTTTTGTTTCTCGCTTGTAATCCATTGGATGATTAATCGAGAAGAAAATAAGGTTTGAGCCAAAAAACCTATACTAAGTATAATCCAATTGCTCATTATTTTTGTTTAGCAACTTCGTAATTGATGTACTTTTTTTTCATCCATAAATAAGCAAAGCAATCCATTAAAGGTCCAAGTAAACGGTTCCATAAACCAAATTTGGCTTCTCCAGCAACTCTAGGAAAATGTTGTACAGGTATTTGCTTAGTCTTACCGTTTTGTAACATAATCATAGCAGGTAAAAAACGATGTAATCCTTTAAACATTGGGATACGTTTAGCATAGACTGTTTTAATAACTTTTAAAGGACAACCAGTGTCATCCATACCATCTTTGGTAAAAGCACGTCTAATTCCGTTAGCAATTTTTGACGACATGTTTTTTACAAAACTATCTTTACGGTTAGAGCGTACACCTGTAACCAAATCAAACTCACCAATATGTGCTAAAAGTAAATTAAAGTCTTCTGGAGTAGTTTGTAAATCGCTATCAATATAACCAACAAGCTCTGTGGTAGTGTAATCAAAACCTGCTTTAATAGCAGCACTTAATCCTCTATTTTCTTTAAATAAAATATAGTCAAACTGCTCGTTTCTGCTACAAATAGCTTCAATTAAATCTTGGCTTTTATCTTTAGAGCCATCATTAACAAACAATATTTTGGTAACTTTAGTTGCTATTTTTGTATAAGCTAACAGCTCCTTTTCAACTCTTAATAAATTATCTTCCTCGTTATAAACAGGAACAACAATGGTAAATTGGTAATTCATAAACCTATTTTAGTACTGCAAATGTATTGTTTTTTAAAGAATTGAAATTACTATCGAAAAAAAATCTGTTTCTTTGTAATACTTAAAAACATTTATGAAAATATTAGTCACTGGAGCAGCAGGTTTTATAGGCTCTCACACCTGTGAGCGTTTACACGATTTAGGTCATCAGGTTGTTGGTTTAGATAATTTTAATGATTATTACAGCTTAAAGCTGAAAACCTTAAACGAAAAAGCACTTTTAAATAAGGGAATAACCATTATAAAAGCCGATTTAAGAGATGATAGTTTAGCCAAAGCTTTACCAAAAGACATCAACTATATTTTTCATTTTGCTGCACAGCCTGGTATTTCTGCAAGCTCTACATTTGAAGATTATTTTAGTAATAACATTATTGGGACTAAAAATTTAATAGATTATGCATTACAGTGCAATGCATTGCAATTATTTGTTAATATAGGGACGTCTTCAATTTATGGTTTACAAGCAACCTTTACTGAAGATGCAGCACCAAAACCAGCATCACATTATGGCGTTACAAAATTAACAGCAGAGCAACTTGTTTTACAAAAAAGTAGAGAACACCAATTTAAAAGCTGTTCCTTACGCTTATATTCTGTAATAGGACCAAGAGAGCGTCCAGAAAAAATGTATACAAAATTAATTACTTGCGCATATAATGGAGAGGCTTTTCCGTTATATAATGGTAGTGCAACGCATTTACGTAGTTTTACTTATGTTGGTGATATAGTAGACGGAATTGTAAGCGTTATAGATAATGAAGATGTTGTTGATGGAGAAATTATTAATCTTGGTACAGAGGTAGAACATACTACTCAAGATGGTATTGAAGCAGTACAACAAGTTATTGGTCAAACTATAAAAATAGATCATGTCAAGTCTAGAGTAGGAGACCAATTGCGTACAAAAGCTAATATTGATAAAGCTAGAAAACTGTTACATTATAATCCAAAAACAACTTTATTAGAAGGTGTTGCAGCCCAAGTAGAATGGTATAAGGCTAATTTTTTGTAGTTGTTTTTTCAAGTTTATTAGTAAACTAGCTTTAAAAGCTAATTTTCTTTGTAATTATTACTTTTACAATAGCAAAATCAGGACTAACTTATGATAATAATTATAAAAGTGTTTTATTGAAAAATTAATGAGTTTTTACTTGTTTTTTAACACAGTACTTTGTTTCCTAACGTTTTTTACTTTTTTCTTTTTCTCCAACTGCCCATTTCCTTATTTTTTCATTTAAACCTCGAAATCCAATTCCGCCAAATAACATTCCAATCGGCATTCCGATAATAGTTCTCCAAAATTCTTTTGGGTTTCGTTTATAGTCAGGTAAATATGCCCAATAAATGAAAGCTCCAAGAAGGATTACTAAAACGACAATTATTATATTTTCCATTTTTAAAATTTCTCGTTTTTAATTTTCAAATTCGGTTTTTTCATAATTCAACATCTTATCAATTTTCCATTCAGAAACTTTTCTAATTCTTTTAATTCGGTCAGATAATTCAGAGTTGTAAGAACATCTACTTTCATTAAATCTAATCCAATTCGGAAAGTATTTTTTTGCTAATTTAAAAGTCCGTTTTTCAATTTTACCTGAATTAGCGTTATTAGTTTCAAAGTCTGTATTCGCAATTAAATTTGTCCGATAATTAAGTGCATACCTTAAAGCGTTTTCCAATTTAGGATTGCACTTTTCAATTTCTTCGTCTTCCCAAACTATCGCATCAGCTAAAGCGTGATAATCAAATTTCGGATTTTCAAAATCAGATTTAGTTGGAAGGCTATCTTTAAATTTTCTGAAAACTCTCCTAATAAATAATTCTTGTATTATCCGTTCTGCTGTTTTGCGCATCTTT
>NZ_BCBW01000019.1:0-168087 GCF_001315805.1 Olleya sp. ITB9 | reverse complement strand
TGGTCTATATTGCATACAACGGTCTTGTGTATGAAACGTAGCGTGTAAAAAGACGCTGACTTTTCGGATTAACACAGAGCCGAATTTTTATATTTTGTTTTTAACTTATCAATTTTTAAAAACCAAATTAAAAATTTGGCGGTCTTTACAAATAAGCACAAACCTCTCGGTAAGCCTTTAATAGCTATGTTTTATACACGTTGTTGCCACACGTATTTTTTCAGAACACTATTTTCATTATCTGTCCTTTAAGTGCGTAAACGATTATCAAAATCAATACAGTTATTAAATATGCCTTGTACTTCACATATTCTTCTTGCTTATAGCTTGACCAAATTTTATATATCAGAAAACCGCCAACTAAAAATATTGGTGAGAAATTTAAAATTAAGTCAACATACCATAATTCAGATATTCGACTTGCCGTTGCACCTTCTCCATAAATTCCCCAAAACCCAAAAATTTCAATTAGATACAATAACAAAGTAACTGCAATAAGTAAAATTGAAGCAATTGCAATTCTTTTATAATCAGTTTTTATATTTTTTATTGAAACCATTTTAGCTTTTATGTAATTGTTTTAATTCTGTTGAAAGTACACGAACGGTATCTTGTATTCCAATCCTTTTTTTAACTCTTTCCCAAAATGTTTTCGGTTCAATATTTTCTAATTCGTAAAGTTCCTTTTCTTTAAAATAAATGGGATACATTACTCTAGTTTTCCAATCCGTTGTGTTTGTTAGTTTAGCACTTAAATTCGAATTCAACAAATTTCCTAAATCGGTTAAAAATTCAGTCATTCCGTCCGTGTACATTGGAATTTCAATCCAATCCGTTTGAGTGATAAAAGTCAGAAACCAATCGTCAATAAAAGGTCCGTCCGCAGTTGTAAATTCGCCAATTGCCTTTATGTCAAAAACGTTTATTTTCAACGGATTTATTCCGCCAACAATTTCAACAGTTTGCTTGTCGATTAATTTTATTTTTCCGTATTTTTCTTCTTTCTCGATGGTTTCTTTATATGTGTGGCAACGTTGTTGTATAAGAAAAGTTGCGGTTTTGTCAGCGAGGAATTTCCGAAGGAAATTCAGAAGTTGGCAAAAATGCAACTGCCTTTGTTTGAGCACTAATTTAGCAATTTTTTTTATACGGTGTTGGCAGTAGTATTTATCTATAGTTTATTTTTCCTTCTTTAAATGTAAATCCAATTAAATTCAATCCAAAATTTTTTAAGACATAATTTTGTAGTTGATTTCGACTTTGTGTTTTTATAACTATTGGTCTTGTTTCTCTATGGTTTTCGGTTATTGGAAAGTATAAAAAAGCAACATTTCCATATTCAAAAAATAGGCATACTGCAGGTTTCTGTACTTGATCAGAGATTAAATTTGATACTATAAAAGCTCCATCTTCATTTGTTTCATTTCCAATTTGTGTCCATTCGTTTGCTGATATTGTTATTGTTTTTAAACTTCCTGCAAATGAAATTGAATCTTCATAAATAAAAGAAGAATATTTCTCTGTAAAAAGGCATCCAATAACAAAGTCTCCAATGGTAGGGATTTTAGTGTTTTCTAGCATTTGTTGAAAAGCCCTACTAGTTTTTTCCTTTAAATCACTAATGTCAGACTCTACAAAAAAACTTTGAAATTCCGAGAATGCATTTTGGTTTCCAATCCAGAATGATTTTCCTTCTTCACATTTTTTCTGGTCTATTTTGAATAATCTTGGATTAAAATCTTTATCAACTAGAGCAAGGATGAATTCAGAATCATCATTTTTTCTAATTAATTCTTCTTGAAGGTATTCAGGTATTTTATTAGGTTGTTTCTTAAAAAGGCTTTGAATTATTTCCTCACAAATAGCAACAGTTCCTGCAAATGCGATAGACATTCTTCTCTGTAAAATATGAACTTTCAAACTACCTTCTTCAGGTGCTAGTCTTAATTTTTGCTCTCCAAAAACTGTAGAATCGTCACTTTCGATAGATACTTTTGTGTCTGAAAAAAAGAAACATTCCTTGTTCTGTATTTTTGCAATGATTATGGACAATTCGTTCTGTTTTTTATTACTGCCAACGTGTGTGTGTATGATTAGTTGCGTGGTTAAGCAACTAAGTTAACAAACAAATCACAGATAGAAAATTCCAGCGGAATTTTCGTAAGCAGGCTAGAACCAAGCAATTAATTATACACGTTGTTAGCTACTGCCTTTTATTCCATTCGTCAATGGTCATAATTTCAGTTAACTCAAGAGTTTCCTTTTTTCCGTCTGAATATTCTTTTTCCATTTTCGCTAATCCAATTCCTTTTATGTAATAACTGTATTGAGTATATTCAAACTTTTCTGTTGAATTCACTACTACAGTTTTGTAATTCCCTTTTAGTTTAATTGCTTCGTGTTCTTTTCCGAAAATATTGATTTTAGATATTCTCCAACGTATTCTCTTTCTTTTGAAAATATTGTTTTATACTTTCCATCATAATCTGTTTCCGCTGAATATTTATAGGGTTCTTTTTTATTCCATTTGAAAACATCAACATCTTTCGGAATGTTATAAACTGGAAGTAAAAGACCTTTCTGATTTTTCAGATAGCTTGTAAATTCGATTACTTCTGTTCCTTTGTCAGTTATTTTTTCTTTAAATAATTCATATTGTCTAAAATCACTTTCATACGCTTCTGTTGTCAGAATTTGGTTTTTTAAATCAGAAGTTAGTTTCCAATATTGAGTTTTACTTGGTTCAGATTTACATTCGTATTTATAAACTTTTCCATTAGTCAATTCAGATATTGGGAAATAATATTCCTTAACTGAACATCCTGCGAAAGTCAGAATTATAATAAATATCGAAATTAGTTTTACGTATCTCATTTTTCAGGTTGTAGCTAACTGGTTATATGACAACTAATATAGTTGTTTTTGGGGTTATATTTCCCGTTATGACAACTTTTTGTGACTTATATCAAATAATTGTCTTTTTATTATTACTGTTTATTAATAGCTAAACTACAATAATGAGCTAGGAAGTACAATACGTATAACTACGTATTTTAAGTCAGTGTTTGTTTTGTGTTTAGATAGGTTCCTGTATTTAATTGTTTGGTTTTTGTTAATGTATTGCAGAAAATTTGCTTTGGCGCATTGTGTTGAATATGTTTGTTTATGAGGTTGTTGTGTGCTTGTGTAATTAGGTTAGTAGATACAAACCGAATAGAAAATCTGGGAGTGTTTTTGTGAATAGGTTAAAGGAGTTATAAATTATGTGTAGTGTTATGTCTAATAAATATGTTTGTTGAAAATTTGCTTTAAAGAAAGCGTAAATTTTTAGCTTGTTTTATTATTTTTAGCATAAAATAGTGTAAACAAGCTTTTGAAGTTGTTTTTAAGCAATCTTAAAATAGCTAATTGTAAAGTGGACTTAAAAAAGAAAACGCCTTAAAATGCAATTATAGAAGTCTGTTTTTTATAATTTATTGGCTTGTGCAACGGTTAATGGTGCTGGCAATAGCTTTTATTTTTAATTGTTCTTCTATGTATTCTATTTTATATTCTTGTTTATTATTTTTAATAATAGCGTTAAAAGATTGTGGTTTTATCTTTAAAGTTGTTGGAAACCAAATTTCTTTTACTTTATAGTTAGGTAACAATAAAATTCCTTCTTGATTTCCGTTAGTTCCAAATCTTTTGAAATCTCCTTTCCAAAATTTAGTACCCAATTCGTTTTCTAATTGTATATTTATTTTTCTCACGTCATTTGTAGGCATTCCCATTTCATTTACTCCTAATACTTTTGAGATATCAAAATCAGTTTTATCGTCATTTTTCAGGTCATAACGGACAATGAATTCAGCTATATTTCCGCTAGCATCATAGAAATAGAAAGAGTCTGCATTCCAAGATTCAAAGTTTTGAGTTTTTCTGCCGTTTTCAATATCTATTACTTTTGTTCTTTTTTCCATCCAATCTAATGCTTTGTTTAGATGGTTTGCTGGGATTAAAAAACAATAATGGTATTTGTATTCTTTTTTGGATTTTTTAAAAGTTAATTTACTCCAACCGATTTGTACTGTAAATGAAATATCACTTTGTTTTAAAAGTTTAAAACCTAATGTTTTTGAATAGAATTTTAATTCAGACTCAAATTTGTTTGTATACAGTTCTAATTCTATGAATTTCATTAAAATTGTTTTTTGATTTACGATTAGCTTAATTTACAGCCAACTAGTTATATAATAATTAAAGGTAATGATATCCCGTAATTATTACGGGATATCATTACCTTTTGGTGATTATTTTGGTTTAGTTATTTGTTGGTACAGGAAAACCTCTGTCGCGTAATAAGGCTTCGATTTTAGCATCTCGACCTCTAAATAATCTAAAAGCTTCAGCTGGATCAATACTATTTCTTGGTGCAAATAAGTATTTAACTAACTTATCTGCTACTGCTTTGTCATAAAAACCATCTGGTGCATTTTTAAATGCTTCTGAGGCATCACTTGTTAAAACATCTGCCCACATGTATCCATAATAGGCTGTTGCGTAGCCTTCTCCTGAAAATACGTGTCCAAAGTGTGGTGTTCTGTGACGCATTGGTAACTCGCTTGGCATGTTTAATTCTGCTAAAGTTTCGCGTTCAAAAGCATCAATATCAATATTTTCTGGATCTGCTAAATGTAGTTTCATATCCATTAAGGCAGATGCTAAATATTCGGTTGTAGCAAACCCTTGATTAAAGGTAGATGCTTTTTTAATTTTTTGTACTAAACTATCTGGTATAGGTTTGCCAGTTTTGTTGTGTACTAAAAATTGATTAATAACTTCGTCTGTAGATAACCAACGCTCTAATAACTGACTCTGAAACTCGGTATAATCTCTAACACCACCATTTAGTGTTGGGTATTTTACGTTAGAAGAGAAAAAGTGTAAAGCATGTCCAAATTCGTGAAAAAATGTTTCGGCATCATCCCAAGATACTAATACAGCTTCTCCAGGAGCAGGTTTTACAAAGTTTGAGTTGTTGGATGCTAATACTGTTTTTGGGCCATCAAATGTCGTGTGGCTTCTGTAGGTTGTCGCCCAAGCACCAGAGCGTTTTCCTGGTCTTGCAAATGGATCTAAATACCATAAACCTATGGCTTTACCACTGTCTTTATCTGTTACTTCCCAAACTTTTACATCTTCATGAAAAACAGGGACTTTACCTTCTTTAACAGGAGTGAATTTATAGTTAAATAATCGTCCGGCTGTATAAAATAAGGCTTGTGTTAATTTGTCTAATTGTAAGTATTGTTTAACCTCGTCACTGTCTAAATTATATTTTTTTTGTCTAACTTTTTCTGCATAAAAACGGTAATCCCAAGGTTGTATTTTTAAATCATCACCTGCAACGTCTTGCATGTCTACAACTTCTTCTTTAACACGTGCTATTGCTGCTGGCCATACTGCTTCCATTAATCCCATAGCATTGGCTGGTGTTTTAGCCATTCGGTCTTGCAAACGCCATTCGGCATAATTACTATATCCTAATAATTTTACACGCTCTCTACGAAGTTTTAAAATTTCCGCGATAAGCGTATTATTATCATATTGGTCACCATTATCTCCTCTAGAGTAATAATTGGTCCAAACTTGTTTACGTAATTCGCGCTCTGTACTGTAAGTCAAAAATGGATCCATTGATGATCTAGTATTGGTAATAGCGTATTGTCCATCTTTACCGTTATCTGTAGCTATTTTTGCTGCCGATTTTATAAAACCATCACTTAAACCATCCAATTGGTCTTTGGTTAAATAGGTAATATAGTTTTCTTCATCGTGTAGTACATTGTCACCAAACTTGTTGTAAAGGGACGATAACTCTTTATTGATTTCGGCATAGCGTTTTTTCTTTTCAGCATCCAGTTCGGCTCCATTCATTTCAAAACCTTTGTAAACCAACTGTGTCACACGTTGTTGGTCTGCAGGAAGTGGATTGGTTTGTGAGGCATCATAAACCGCTTTGACGCGTTTAAATAACGCTTCGTTTTGATTGATTTTAGAACGATAGTCAGACAGTTTAGGTGCTAATTGACTTTGCACTTCTCTAAATTCTGGACTACTCATATTACTACTAAAAATCCCGTAGTAAGTAAATACGTTGTCTAAACCGTGTCCAGCACGTTCCATAGCTTCTATGGTATTTTCAAAAGTAGGCACTTCTGTATTGTTTGCAATAGCTTCAATGTCTTTTAAACCTTGAGACATACCCTCAATAACTGCAGGTTGGATTTGGTCCACTTTCATTTTATCAAAAGCAGGTACACCACCATAAGGTCCAGTGTAATCTTGTAAAAGAATATTGTCACTCATGGCTGTTTCGGTTTTAGTATGTTCGGTCTTAGTTGTTTCGTCTTTACAACTTGTAGAAAACAGTAGCACTGTACAGGTTATAAAGGAATAAATTGAGTTTGTTTTCATGTTTAGTTTTTAATTGAAGCTTAAAGATAAGTATTTTGTGTACTGCTAAAAAATGTAGCTTGTTAAAATGAAATCGTATTGTTTAGTCTAAAATTTTTACCGTTTCAATGTATATGTTTTGTAAAGGCCAATCGGCTTCATCAACATCTACACTATTAATGTTGTCTACAATGTCCATACCTTTAATGACTTCGCCAAAAACGGTATAGTCACCATCTAAATGAAACGCATCTTGTTGCGTGATAAAAAACTCATAAGGCGAGGCTAATTTATGCGGATTTTCTATATCACTGCTTGGCATAGATATAACTCCACGTTTGTGAGTAAACCCACGGTTTGTGTCTGTTGGTAATAAATAATGGCCAATTTTACGTCGTTTTGCAGCCACATTTACATTGTCTGTATTACCACCTTGGATAATAAAATTTTTAACCACACGATGAAATTGGGTATTGTCAAAAGCTTTTTGTTTGGCTAAAAAAATAAAATTAGCACGATGGAATTTAGTTTTGTCATACAATTGTATATCAATATCTCCAACAGAAGTTACAATACGGACTTTGTTTTCTTTATGAAGTGGCTCAAACTCTAAAAAAAAGTCCATTACATTATCCTTATCTAAGTAAGGATATTGACGTTTAGGCGTTGTGTCTTTTTTAGTAGCGACTTCAGTTTTAATGTCTTTTGTTTTAGCTTTGGATTGTTTATCTTCACAATTAAATAAAACTAAACACAAACTAACCAATAATAATACGCGCATTTTTAAAATGAATTTTAATGAATTTATCATAGCGTTACCAAAAATAAAAAATATCCCTTTGCCAGCCGAAGCATCACAGCTTAAAATGGTACCACCTTATAGACAAGAGTTGGTAAAACAACAAGGTGATACTATTAAAAATGCAAGGCAAAGTGCTGTGTTAGCTTTGTTTTACCCAGATTTAGAAGCCCAAACAAAGTTAATTTTAATATTAAGAAAAACCTACAAAGGAGTCCATTCTGGGCAAGTTGGTTTTCCTGGTGGAAAAGTAGAATTAGAAGATCATGACTTAAAACATACTGCTTTAAGAGAAACCCACGAAGAGATTGGTGTCTCTCCAGAGTTAGTTACGGTTTATAAAAAACTTACTCAAGTTTACATTCCACCAAGTAATTTTTATGTACAACCTTTTATTGGAGTGGCAGATAGTACACCAATTTTCACCAAACAAGATAGTGAGGTAGAGGATTTATTAGAAGTTTACTTATCCGATTTGTTAAGCGAAAGTAATTTAACACAAAAAATAGTGACTACTAGTTATGGTGCTGATGTACAGGTGCCTGCATTTAATTTAAACAATCATTTAGTTTGGGGAGCAACTGCAATGATGCTTAGCGAAGTCAAAGACTTGTTAAAACAAACCCTTTAACCTAAAGGTTTTGCTATATTTGTATTTACTAAATGTAAAATTAAACTATGGGTTTATTTAAAAAAAATCCTTTTGGGCACATCCTTTTTGTAAAAAAATGGTTGATTAGGATCTTAGGTGTCTTAACACACAGACGTTACAGAGGTTTTAACGAATTGCAGATTGAAGGGTCTGATATTATTAGAGACTTACCAGATACTAACGTATTATTTATATCAAATCACCAAACTTATTTTGCAGATGTAATAGCCATGTTTCATGTTTTTAATGCAGCTTTAAGTAATCGTCAAGATACTATCAAAAATGTTGGGTATTTATGGAATCCTAAGCTTAACTTTTATTACGTTGCAGCCAAAGAGACTATGAAGTCTGGATTAATTCCTAAAATATTTGCTTACACAGGCTCTATAAGTATAGAGCGTACATGGCGTAGCCAAGGTAAAGATGTTAAACGACAAGTAAAAATGTCTGACATATCTGCTATTAAAACAGCATTAGATGATGGTTGGGTAGTGACTTTTCCGCAAGGGACAACAACACCGTTTAAACCCATCCGTAAAGGTACAGCACATATAATAAAACATTACAAACCAGTAGTAGTACCAATAGTTATTGATGGTTTTAGACGTAGTTTTGATAAAAAAGGATTACGCGTTAAAAAGAAAAATGTATACCAATCTTTTGAAATTAAAGCGCCTTTAAAAATTGATTACGAAAACGATAGTATTGCAGATATTGTAGAGCAAATAGAATATGCAATCGAGCAACATCCTTCGTTTTTAAAAGTAATACCAGAAAAAGAATTATTAGCACAGGAAGAACTTAATAAACAACGTGAGTTTTTAAGTTAAGCTAAATATTACAACATAAAAAAAGCATCAAAATATATTTATTTTGATGCTTTTTTAGTTTGTGTTTAAACTTAGATTTCTATCTTTTTAAGTTCTTTATAATTTCTGTTTAATCGCTTAAGTAATATACCATAAATCAAGCTGTAAAACGCATAAACAATACCAACAGTAATTAAAGTAAGTAAGGTAACTACACCAATAAATTTTGACAATTCAATGGTAGATAGTGCAGAAACATCAAACTCAGTACGTTTAGTTTTTAATGATAAATAGGTGTAGTAAGGTGCCATTACTACTATCATAAACAAATTATAAACCACATAGTATTTAATAATTTTTCTGGTTTTTAAAATGTTTTTCATTAGCTGTTTGGTACTATCCACAACCGAAATTGTTTTGTACGACTTGTACAGCAAATAGATAAAAATTACAATAACCACATAGGATAAACCCAATATTATATAATGAAAAGTACCATTGTTGTACGTTTCATTAAACTGATTTTTATAATCCTCAGACACAAAAAACGGAATAAAATTACAGAATAATATAAACACCAACTCAGCAATACTTATATAAAATAACGTCTTTACAATGCTAGACGATTTTTTTAATAGCATTGGATATATTTGGGAAGCCGATTTTTTTTCAAATTTATCGTCGCTCTTAACCCAGTCTTTCTTTAATAATTCTAATTCATCCATAGGTTACGGATTTAAAATGGTTCTTAATTTAGTTTTCACTCTATTCATTTTCACTCTAGCATTAACTTCAGTAATACCCATTGTTTCACTTATTTCTCTATAATTTTTGTCCTCCAGATATAAAAACACCAAAGCCTTTTCAATATCATTTAATTGGTGGACAGCCTTGTATAACAATTTTAATTGTTCCTCTTCAGTACTATCGTACTCTTCCGCACTAATTTTAAATTGTACAGTATCAAATTGCTGAGTATTAATAGTACGTTTAGACTTTCTGTAAAGTGTAATTGCGGTATTTAATCCCACACGATACATCCAAGTACTAAACTTACTATCACCTCTAAACTTCGGGAAAGCTTTCCATAGTTGGATCGTTATTTCCTGAAATAAATCGTTGTGCGCATCATAATTATTGGTATAAAGTCTACAAACTTTATGCACAATATTTTGGTGCTGTTCCAACAATTCAACAAAATTTTGTTCTAGTGGTTTACTCAATGGTTTGATTAGTTAGTTTAACTATTAGTAGCAATTAATATAAAGATGTTACACAAAAATAAAAATATTTTTTTTGGCGTTACCACAAGGGTCGCCTTTTACGTTAAAATCTTTTTTTGCCATATGTGGCAGCAAAAAAAGGATACCACTGCAACCGCTAACGCAACTCATCCGCCAAAAACAACAATTCAGAAATTTAAAATTCCAAATCCTAGAGGTTCAGTACATCTTTGTACCATCAAACAATCAAAAAACAAACACTGTTATGAAATCTTTATTATCATGTCTACTATTACTTTTAACCCTAACGCTACAAGCGCAAACCACAATATCTGGTACAGTAATAGATCAAAACAAACAACCCGTTTTAGGAGCCAATGTCTACCTAAAAGGAACCTACGATGGAGCCAGTACCTTAGACAATGGTCGTTTTAGTTTTACAAGTACAGCAACAGGAACACAAACCTTAATAATCTCGTTTTTATCCTACGAGACTAAAACCTTAGTTAATAATATAAACCAGTTTAAGGATTTAAAAATTACATTACGTGAAGATGTTAACACATTAGATGCAGTAGTCATATCAGCTGGTACATTTGCAGCAGGAGATAATAGTAAAGTTTCAGTTTTAAAACCATTAGACGTCGTGACAACAGCTAGTGCTTTAGGAGACTTTGTTGGAGCATTACAAACCCTTCCAGGAACCACAACAGTTGCTGAAGATGGACGTTTATTTGTACGTGGTGGAGAAGCCGAAGAAACGCAAATATTTATTGACGGAATACGTGTGTTTACACCTTACTCGCCAACTACAAATAATGTACCAACACGTGGACGATATTCTCCATTTTTATTTGACGGAATCACCTTTTCAACAGGAGGTTATAGCGCAGAATATGGACAAGCTTTGTCAAGTGTTTTAGAGTTGAATACAATACATCAGCCAGATCAAGAAAAAACAGATATAGGTATCATGAGTGTAGGAGCAAATCTAGGTAATACTCAAATTTGGGGTAAAAATAGTTTAAGCGTCAATGCATCTTATATTAATTTAGCGCCATATTTAGAGCTTTTTGAAGATAGAAACGACTGGAAAAAACCTTTTGAAACCCTTTCTGGAGAAGCCGTATTTAGACATAAAACTAACAATGGATTATTAAAATTATACTCAGCTTTTGATACCACAGATTTTAGCTTAGTCCAAGACGATATAAATTACAGTAATGGTATTCCGTTTGGTCTAAATAATAACAACCTATATTTTAATGGTTCTTATAAAGAAGCATTAAATAATAATTGGACTATTTCAGGAGGTATTAGTTATACTTTTGCAAACGCTAAAACAGAGGTTTTTGAAAGTAAAATTAAAAGCACACAAAACTCGGTTCATGCTAAAGTAAAATTAAAATATCGTTTTAATAATCGATTTAAATTAAACTTTGGAGTAGAGCAATTTACCACACAATTTACAGAAAACTATAATGACGAAACTATCACTAATGTTAATTATGGTTATAATAATAACCTATCTGCTGCATTTACGGAAGCAGATGTGTTTTTCTCGAAAAAGATAGCTTTAAAAGCTGGTTTTCGTGCAGAATATAGTGCTTTGTTTGATGCTGTTAATGTGTCACCACGATTGTCTTTAGCTTATAAAACAGGATCTAAAAGTCAGTTGTCATTAGCTTATGGGCGTTTTTTTCAGCAACCCAATAGTGATATCTTAAAATTTAATCAAGATTTGCAAGCACAACAAGCGCAACATTATATATTAAACTATCAATATAATGCAGATGGAAAGATTTTTAGAGCAGAAACCTATTACAAACAATACAGTGATTTAGTAAAATACGATTCAGATTTCACAAGTTTTGATACTGATTTCAATAATTCAGGAGATGGATTTGCAAAAGGCATCGATTTGTTTTTTCGTGATAATAAAAGCATTAAGAATATAGATTACTGGGTAAGCTATTCGTTATTAGATACGCAACGTGATTATGAAAATTATGCAAATGCAGCCCAACCTAATTTTGCTAATACCCATAATTTATCAGTCGTAGGTAAATATTGGATTGATAACTTAAAAAGTCAAGTGGGATTAAGTTATAATTTTGCTTCAGGACGTAGTTATACAGACCCAAATCAAGAAGGATTTTTAAATCAGAAAACAAAAAGCTATAATAGTTTAAGTTTAAATTGGGCTTACCTTTTAAGTCCTCAAAAAATCTTATATTTTTCGGTAAATAATGCCTTAGGATTTAATAATATAAACGGTTACCAATACGCTAATACACCAGATTTAAATGGACAGTTTAATAGTCGTGCGTTGCGTCCTGCAGCAGATCAGTTTTTCTTTGTAGGTTTCTTTTGGACCATAAGTGAAAAAGGTACTGACAATCAATTGGATAATTTATAATTATAGCTTCTCGATACAATTTGTTCGTGCCTCACAAATCACTCGAAGTGATGAATATGGATATAAAACTTGAGTTTATTAGTTTGTAAGTTATTACATAGCGTCAGTTTGAGTACTTTTACGTAGGAGTAGTGTGTCGAGGACTATTAATAGTTAAACTTCTCGATACAATTTGTTCGTGCCTCCCAAATCACTCGAAGTGACGAATATGGATATAAAACTTGAGTTTATTGGGTTGTAAGTCATTACATAGCGTCAGTTTTAGTACTTTGATGTAGTAGTGGTGTATCGAGGACTATTAATAGTTAAACTTCTCGATACAATTTGTTTGTACCTCCCAAATCACTTGAAGTGACGAATTAAGTAAGTAGTAATACCAATAAAGCTAACAGAATTAATAGTTTTGAGGCATCACATAACGTCAGTTCGAGTGCTTCGACGTAGGAGAAGTGTATCGAGAACTATTGTGTTGACGCATTAATTAAATTTTTTCTTTGCCAAATTAGGAAGCTTATCATACTCGTTGTTAATTAAAGCTTCTTTTTTTGATTTAGACCATTTTTTTATTTGTTTTTCAGTTGAAATAGCAATATTAATATCTGTAAAATCAGTATAAAACATTAATAGTATCGGTCTTCTTGAATACGTGTAGCTTTCATAATGTTTTCCTAGTTTGTGTTCTAATAAGCGGTTATTTAAATTAGAAGTTACACCAGTGTAATAAGTATTGTCTGAACATTTTAAGATATAAACATAGGATAATTTCATTCTTAAATATATAAATTTTATAGTTGTTAAACTTCTCGATACAATTTGTTCGTGCCTCACAAATCACTCGAAGTGACGAATTGAGTAATTAGTACCAATAAAGTTAGCGCAAGTAATAGTTTTGAGTCATCACATAACGTCAGTTCGAGTGCTTCGACGTAGGAGAAGTGTATCGAGAACTACTAGCAATGATTTAATCAATAAAAATCAGTGCTTCTTACTACTTTGTCTCCAAAAAATAAAAGCCATTATAAACCCAAAAGCCATGTAAATACCATGTGCAATGCGTATGTCGTTTTCGGTTGGTCCAATAAGAGTTTCAACTTTAGTACCTAAGCTAAACCAGTAAATAAAAATAGCAAAAACAACCAAAATGATACTACCTACAGTACCACTGACTAGTAAAACGTGTTTTGTTGTAAAAAAGAAATTGGCAGCCAAAGCTCCCCAAAAAAAGGTTAATACGTATAAGCCATTATCTGTGTATGTTTTTATAATTCGGCTGATGGTATCGTTATCAGTTGTATTATCTACAGCCAAATAGATGTCAAACCCAATTAGTAGTATAAATAAAATAATAATTAGGTATTGTACTTTTTTTACAAAAGCATCATTGTCTAATAATTGATTTAAAGGTCGCATACTATTAGTTATTTAATGTAAATTGGATAAATTCTTCATGACGTTGTGACCATATAAAATGACCGAATAGTAAACCGCTAACCAATAAGATAATTTGATACTTGGTCTTAATTATATAATCCTTAGGCAATTTTCTACCATATATAATCATAATAATGACTATTACAGCTAACACAATTGGAGGAATTTCCCAATGGGTAATAAAAATATCAAGTACAGGTTTTTTACTTCCTAAAAAAAAGTGACCACCAAAAACTCCCCAAAGAAAAGGTATAAAAAAGTACTTGTTATAGCTCCAATTTTTAATTACAACATTAATAGTATCATTTTTATAGTAGTTAATATTTAAAATCGTGTTTAATAAAATTAATAAGCCAATGGTACTAAATACAATAATTTCAACAGTTGTTATGGACATGAATAGCGAGTTTAAAGACTTAAAGTTAGTTGTTTTGTGTTGTAAAAACAATGCTAAATGAAGGCAAATGATAAAACTATTACAATTCAGACTAAAAAAGTTACAGTTGGGTCATCTGTTTTTTTAAAAACTATAGTAGTGTTGGATATTTGTAGTGTTAATATATAAATCATTAATCATGTACAAAATAGCAATTATTATTACCTTAATGTTCAGTCAGATTTTATCTGCACAAAGCACTTATGAAACTGGTATGAATAAAGCCTTCGAGCTTTGGAAATCAGGACAACCTGCTGAAGCTTCTAATTTATTTGAGCGTATAGCAACAGCAGAAAGCGATAACTGGTTACCATCCTATTATGCAGCTCAAGTTTTGATTTTAGACAGTTTTACAAAACTAAAAGATAAACACGCTTTAGAAGCACAATTAAAAAAAGCACAAACTTTTTTAGATGATGCAGTTTCTAGATCAAAGGATAATCCTGAAAATATGGTTTTACAAGCCATGCTACATACCGCTTATGTCGCTAGTGATGGTGCAAGTTACGGTATGTCATTATCTCCAAAAATTAATGCATTATATGCTAAAGCAGCACAATTAGCACCAAATAACCCTCGTGTAATGTTGTGTAAAGCAGAATGGGATATGGGAAGTGCTAAATATTTTGGACAGGACACAAAGCCATTTTGTGAGCAAATAGAAAAATCTCTGCAACTTTTTGCTAACTTTAAACCAGAAACTACTTTTGATCCCAATTGGGGAAAAGAGCGTGCAGAGCAATTAACAGCACAATGTAAAGCTTAATTATTGCAACTGTTTTAATAACAAAACATTATGAACAAAGTATTTAAAAATATAATATTAACTTTTGCTATAGGCTGTGTAGTCTTTGTTATAGGGCAATATTTATCCAATGGGTTTAAGTATGACACTACATCACAATTTATAGAATATTTTATATTTTATCAATTATATGCTTTTGTTTTAGGGTTTTCAAACATGACGTTTTTCTCATATATGGAACGTCGTAAATGGATGTCAGGACAGTATGTTAAACGTGTGCTTTTAGGCATTTTAGGATCTACACTAATTACACTTTTAGGTCTGTTTTTATTAAGGGCATTTACCTCTGTAGTGTATTTTGGTAATTCGTTTTCGTTTTTTATATCAAATGAAACTTGGAAAGGCTATTCATTTGGATTATGGATAACATTAACCATTGTATCTATCTTTCATGTGGTTTATTTTTACAACAGATATCAAAAAAATAAGCTGAAAGAACAAAAAGTAATTGCAGGAACAGCAAGTGCTAAATTTGATGCTTTAAAAAACCAATTAGATCCTCATTTTTTATTCAATAGTTTAAATGTATTAACCAGTTTAATTGAAGAAAATCCAGATAACGCACAAAAGTTTACAACCAGTTTATCAAAAGTATATCGTTATGTTTTAGAACAAAAAAATAAAGATTTAGTAACTGTAGATGAGGAGCTTAAGTTTGCTAAAACCTATATGTCTTTATTAAAAATGAGATTTGAAGACAGTATTATTTTTGACATACCAAAACAAGCCACAAATCCAGAAAGTAAAGTCGTGCCTTTATCATTACAATTGTTATTAGAAAACGCAGTAAAGCACAATATTGTTACCAGTAGTAAACCGTTGCATATTAAAATTTATGAAACTAACGGTAGTCTAGTGGTTGAAAACAATTTACAAACCAAAGAAATAGTAAAAAAGAGTAGTGGAGTTGGTCTTGAAAACATCAAACAACGTTACCAATTATTAACCAATAAACGTGTAGTAATTAACCAAAGTCAAAACGATTTTATGGTTGCAATTCCTATACTAACAAAAGAAATAGTAATTATGAAACAAATACCAAAACAACAATTAGACGACTCATATGTAAGAGCACGTAAGCATGTAGAAGAATTAAAAGAATTTTATTATAACCTGATTTCATATTGTATCGTTATTCCTTTTTTAATTTTTATAAATTATAAGACAAGTTGGGATTACAAATGGTTTTTCTTTCCAATGTTTGGTTGGGCAGTCGGCATATCATTTCACGCATACAAAGTGTTTGTAAACGACGGAATGCTAGGAAAATCTTGGGAAGAAAAGAAGATTAAAAAGTTTATGGAAGAAGACAATCAAAAACGTTGGAACTAAAATTTAATATTATGAAAAGCGATATAGATAATTATATAGAAAATAATCATCAAAATAACTTTGAAAAAGAAGAAGCTTATATTAGAGCTAAGAAAAAAGTAGAGAAAATTGTTGGCTTTTATTGGCATTTTGCAATTTACATTGTAGTTAATATTTTTTTAATGATAATGATTTATTTTAAATCAGGAGAACCCTTTTGGAGCTTTGCTGTTTGGTCGACACCTTTATTTTGGGGAATAGGTATAGGATTTCATTTTTTAGGTGTTTTTGGGACAGATTTTTTATTTGGTAAAAACTGGGAAGAACGTAAAATTGAAAAATACATGAATAAAGAAAAAGATAATAAACGTTGGGAATAAGCAGTTGTTTAATAAATCTAAACCAAACTAAATAAATACAAAAAACAAATATTAAAACCATGAAAGTAATAATTATAGAAGACGAAAAACCATCTGCAAGACGCTTACAACGTATGCTTAAAGCAATTAATGTGGAAGCAGACACCATGTTGCATTCGGTTGAAGAATCTATAGATTGGTTTAATAATAATACACATCCAGATTTAATATTTTTAGATATTCAGCTTAGTGATGGTTTGTCTTTTGAAATTTTTGATCAAGTAGAAGTCAAGTCAGCTATTATTTTTACAACTGCTTATGATGAATATGCATTGCAAGCATTCAAATTAAATAGTATTGATTATTTACTTAAACCTATTGATGATGAAGATTTAGAAGCTGCTGTAACAAAATATAAGGCTAGGCTTCCGCAGAAAACAAATATTGCTTTGGACTTTGAGGATATTAAAAAACTATTGGTTAATCCAATTGACAGAGTCTACAAAAAACGTTTTTCTGTTAAAGTTGGACAACATATAAAATTAGTAAATATTGATGAGGTTGAATGCTTTTATAGCGAAAATAAAGGGACTTACTTACATACCACAGAAGGTAGAAACTACCTTTTAGACACCACTTTAGAAGCGCTTGAAAACGAGTTGCAACCAGAAATGTTTTACAGAATTAACCGTAAGTTTTTTGTAAACATCAATGCTATTAAAGACATTATTAGCTATACAAATTCACGTTTACAAATCAAGTTGAATAACTATAATAATGATCAGGTTATTGTGGCTAGAGAGCGTGTAAAGGACTTTAAACAGTGGTTGGAGTAGGTGTTACTCTTCTTCATCTTCAATTCTATTATCATCAAACGCACTAGGTAATAATTTAGGAATAAATTTTACAACCAATGGTAATAACAAAGCACCTCCTGGTAAAATAAAAATAGCAAGACTAGGTATGGATTTAAACACATCTAATAGCTGGTCTTGTACTTTTTTTTGTTCGTCTTTGCTTAAATCTCTAACTGTAGATTGGGTTAAAAGTATTAATAGTTCTTTACTTTCTAAAAGCTCTTGCGTTAGACGTTTGCTATTGCGTTTTATTAACTTTAACACCATGTTGGTAGAGTTGTCATAAAACGTTTTTACAATGTTTTTAGAGCCTAATAAAGGGACTTTACTTCTATAAGTTTTATAAAATTGGGCAATAGTTTTAGACGCCTCATTGGTTTGGTGTTGTGTTAGATTTAGTTGTTCGCCTAAGTTGTTTAAAAATAAAACCTCTTCATTATCTAATTTTGCATCAGTCCATGTTGCCATAGCAGCTAGGTCTAAACAGTATCTAGCAAATAAATTAGTGTCAACAGAGGCAATAGCTTCATTAAACAATAAAACACTATCTCTTTGGTATCTTAATGATTGTTCAAAAAGTTCAATTAAACTATTATCGTAATCAGATTTTTGTTTTTTACTATTTAAAGTGTTTAAAACAATGCTTTCTATTATAGATTCATATTCTTTTATGGTTTCATCATTAGCAACTCCAGTTTTTAAATAATTTCTAAAAGCTAATACATCAACAAATAATAAGGCATTGGTGATAAAGTAATTAAAGCTTTTGTCAATTAAATTATCATCAATTTGAATACGCTTATTTATAATCTTTTCGGTTTGATCTTTAATATCTTTAGACCTAATTATAGATTGTAAAAATGTAACTTTTCCTTTGTTAATAGTATTATAAAAATTAACTACTTCGGTATAAAAATCTTCTGTGGTATTATGATTTGTGTAGGCAATATGCAGTGCAATGACTAAATTTATTTTACAAATTTCGTCTGCTTCAAAATCGTTGTCTTTTACCCAATTATTTACAACTGTTACATTACTTCCGTATATAAAACCACAATCTCTAAAGTGTCTGTAATACACCTCCAAGTCATTGTCTTTAAACAGATCATGTGGTTTAAGCTCTTTAAGTAATTTTTTAATCCAGCCTGAAGCAGAAGGGTTCATTCAACATTTTTATTAGAAAGGTTAAAGATACTTTTTTAAAATTATTTTTCACATTTTTTCATTTAAACTAAACTTTAATAAAACCGCTTTTATAAAAGTTGCGTAAGTGTATGCGAGAACCAAAAATATTAATTAACAAAAAATCTCAAAAACATTATGAAAAATTTCAAATTTATTTTAGGAGTAGGTGTATTTGCAGCAGCAAGTTTCTTCTTCTTATCAGCAGATCATATTGATGCTCCTGCTGTACAAGGTGGTACAAGTGATATTACAGATTTTTACGCTTTTCAGGGTGAAGACACAAACAATTTAGTATTTGTTGCTAATGTACAAGGTCTATTAAGTCCAACAGCAAGTGCTAGTGCAAGTTTTGACGAAAACGTGATGATCGAGTTTAACATTGATAATACAGGAGACAATGTTGAAGATCTAGTGATCCAAGCTATACCAAGAGATGGTAAAATGTACTTTTTTGGACCAGTTGCTCCAGGAACAACAGGTTTAAGCAGTACAGTAATGACAGATGCAACACAAACTGTTGTAGACATTACTGCTTATGGTGAGTCTGCAATGACAGAAACTAGCAATGGTATTACTGCTTTTGCAGGACCAAGAGATGATCCGTTTTTCTTTGATTTTAACCAGTATTCTGCAATTATAGCAGGTGATGCAACAGCATTTAACGATCCAGGAACAGACACTTTTGCAGGTACAAATGTAATGTCAATAGTAGTTGAGGTGCCAAAATCTATGATTGGTGGTACAGGAACAATCAATACTTGGGTAGAATCTAAGTCTAAATAATTACAAACTTTCAAAAACATATAAATTATGAAAAATTTAAAAAATATATTTACAGTATTACTAATAACTTTGGTTGCCTTTAATTGTTCTGATGACGATGATGCAACTATGGTTGTAACACCAACAGGAACTGATTTTTCTGGGACATACACGCAACAAGATCAAATGGGTAGACCTGCTGTAAACACAGTATTTGTGTCTTCAGGATCAAAGGATACTTTTAACACCACTATACCTACAGACCAAAATGCTGGATTCCAGTCTATGTTTGAAGCTAATTTAACAGCTTTAAGTCCTGCATTTGCTAATCCAGGTGATGCTAATGCATTAGGTCAAGATGCTGCTGCTTTTACAGGATTATTAGCTACAGATGTACTTAATGTGTCTTTAGACGGAACCACTACTTTTTATGACGGAACAAATGTTTTAACTGGTCGTAACTTAGCAGATGACGTAATAACAGTTGAGTTATTATTAATTTTTGGAGGTGAAGATTTCTCTGAAAACCCAACACTTTCTAATGACAATGTAAGCGAAAATGATAAACCATTTTTAGCCTCTTTCCCTTATTTAGCGTCTCCTTGGTAGACGGTATTTTAATCCAGAGTGTTTTAAACAACCACTCTGGATTATTTCAAAACCCATAATATTTCCCACATAAAACAAACAAACAACAAAACAAAAATATCATGAACACAAAACTATACATGCTACTACTTGTTATTATTATAGCAACTAGTTGTTCAGACAAAAACCAAGCAATTACTAATCCAGAAGACTATAATAAATACCTAGTTAAACAACCCAGTAACGAGACCTTAGAAGCCACTGCAGATTATAATTTTTGGAACAAAAAAATAGAAGCTGCTCCAAATCAATTATCTTACTTATCACAAATAGCAAGTGCAGAAACTAGATTGTTTAAATCTACTGGTTATATTAAATATTTAAAACATGCCGAAAAATCTTTATTAACTTTAAATACACGTACACATTATAATTGGGCTGGACATTTAAGAAGCTTAGCTCGTAATTATATTTCACAACATAAATTTAAAGAGGCATTAGAGATGCTTAAAAAAGCAGAAGCTAATGGACAAAATTTAGACGGAACAAAAAAAATGCTATTTGATGTACACATGGAGTTGGGTAACTTTACTGTAGCAAAAAACTATTTAGAACAAACCAAAGATTTAAACGATTTTGGATATTTAATCAGATTATCAAAATGGAGTGATTATCAAGGCGATTTAGATGCAGCAATTAAGTATTTAGAAAAAGCAACAGCTAAAGCTGAATCTTCAAAATTAGATCATTTAATGGAGTGGTCTTATACTAATTTAGCAGATTTTTACGGTCATGATGGACAAATAGAACAATCCTACAAGCATTATTTAAAAGCATTAGCTTTAAATCCTGATGATGCCTACGCTAAAAAAGGAATTGCTTGGATAGTGTATTCTTACGAGAAAAACACGACCGAAGCTAATCGTATTTTAGATGCATTAACCCAATTACACCATGCACCTGATTATTTATTGTTTAAAGCAGAAATTGCAGAATATGAAAACAATGATACTGAAAAAAACAAGTATTTAAACACTTACTTTGAAGCCATTAAAGACACCAGTTATGGCAACATGTATAATGTGTATTCTTCAAAAATATTAGCAGATTCCAAAAACAAAAAAGCGATAGCTTTAGCTAAAATTGAAGTCCAAAATAGGCCAACACCTTTATCTTATGATTTATTAGCTTGGAGTTATTTTAGTAATGGAAATATTACTGAGGCTTTAAACATTGTAGAAAAGCACGTTGTAGGACAAACTTTTGAGCCTGAAGCACAATACCATATTGCTCAAATATATAAAGCCAACGGTAAATTAAAAGAAATGGCTTTAATTAAAAAAGAATTACAAGAAAGTAGTTACGAATTAGGTCCATTAACTTCAAAAATTGTAAACAAATTATAATCTTTGTAACCATGAAAAATATTTTAATACTACTAGTTTTAGTAGGCTTTACGCTTACTGTTAACGCTCAGACAGTTAAAGGGTTTGTTACAGATAACAATCAGCCTTTAGAAAATGCTTATGTGTATAATCAAAACTCAAAACAGCATTCACATACTAATCAATTAGGACAATTTATAATTAATGACACTAAGGTTGGAGACAGCTTAGTTATTGGTTTATTAGGATACCAAAAACAAAGTGTGTTATTAACAGAAGCGCTTTTGCAACAACCTTTAGTTATAAACTTAAAAACTAAAGCATTTTTGTTAGATGAATTAGTGCTAACCGAACCTGTTAATGTTATTAATAGTATGGTTAAGATAGATTTGGCTACAGATCCAATAAATTCTTCTCAAGAAATTTTACGTAAAGTTCCTGGATTAATTATTGGTCAACACGCAGGAGGTGGTAAAGCCGAACAAATATTTTTAAGAGGTTTTGACGTAGATCATGGTACTGATGTTGCATTATCAGTAGACGGAATGCCAGTAAATATGGTCTCTCATGCACATGGTCAAGGCTATAGTGATTTACACTTTTTAATTCCAGAAACTATTAATAATATAAATTTTGGTAAAGGTCCATATTATGCAAATCATGGTGATTTTAATACTGCTGGTTTTGTAGATTTTAAAACCAAAGATAAGTTAGATGATAATCTAATAAGTTTTTCGGCTGGACAATTTAATTCCTTAAGAACCTTAGGGATGTTTAATTTACTAGATAATAAAAATGCCCAAAATGCCTATGTCGCAGTTGAGTATATTGAAACAGATGGACCTTTTGAGTCTCCTCAAAATTTTGACAGATTAAACCTAATGGCTAAATACAATGCTTATTTAAATAACAATTCAAAAATTGGAGTAACCCTAAGTCATTTTACAAGTCAATGGGATGCCTCAGGTCAAATTCCACAACGTTTAGTAGATGATGGTACAATCTCAAATTTTGGAGCAGTAGATGATACTGAAGGAGGAGAAACTAGTCGTACCAACTTTAATATTCAGTATAGCACCATTTTAGATAATGATGTCGAAATGCAAACTAATGCATTTTATTCAAATTATGATTTTTTGTTATATTCTAACTTTACTTTCTTTTTAGACGATCCAGTAAATGGTGATCAAATTAAACAAAAAGAAGACAGAAATATCTTTGGTTTTAACACACAATTCAAAAAAAATAAAAACTATAATTCATTTGATGTTAATTATACTTCAGGTGTTGGATTGCGTTTTGACGATGTTAATGATATCGAGTTATCACACACATTAAACCGAAAAGAAACACTAGAAAACATACAATTAGGAAATGTTAATCAACGTAATTTATATGGGTTTTTTAATGCAGAAATTGACCTAGGAAAAGTAACTATTACTCCAGCTTTACGTTTAGAGTACATCAAGTTTCAATACCAAGACCAATTAAGTGATACTTATAGTAACCTAACAGATAGTGAAGTCGCATTGTTACCAAAGCTTAGCATACAGTACAATCAAAATAATAATGTACAATGGTTTTTAAAATCAGGAATTGGATTTCATTCTAACGATTCTAGAGTTGTGTTAAATCAAAATATAGATAATGCTTTGCCTAAAGCGTATGGTGTAGATTTAGGTAACATCTGGAAACCAACAGATAAATTAGTGCTAAACTCTGCATTATGGTATTTGTTTTCTGAAGAAGAATTTGTTTACGTTGGTGATGCAGGAATTATAGAACCTAGCGGAAAATCTGAACGTTATGGCGTTGATTTTGGTGTAAGGTATCAAGTGTCAGATAACATTTATTTTAATACTGATGCGACCTATACTAGAGCAAGAAGTTTAGAAGAAGACAATGGTAATGATTACATACCATTAGCACCAGATTTTACTGTAGTAGGAGGATTGTCTTTTAAAGATATTAATAATTTTTCAGGAGGAATCAATTATAGATATGTTGATGATAGACCTGCAAACGAGGATAATTCGGTACAAGCAGAAGGTTATTTTGTAACCGATTTAAATCTTAATTATGCGTTTGATAATCATTGGAAATTAGGTGTTAGTATCGAAAATTTATTTGATACAGACTGGAAAGAAACTCAGTTTTTAACAGAGTCAAGATTGCAAAATGAAGCAGCCTCTGTTGAAGAAATTCATTTTACACCAGGAACCCCTTTTTATTTTAAAACAACATTAAGTTATTCGTTTTAAAAAAACAATAAAACCTTACTAGTTTAATTTACGTAAGTATAATGCAATCGATTTAAGGGAAACAGTTAATTGCATAACTAACAATACGTGAAGACTATGAAAAAGTGAGGTTGTTTTTTGTTAGTTTGTTTTGAAAGTGTTTGATAACAATGTTTATCAAACACTTTCTTTATGTAATAATGTTGCTATTAATTAAAATCAATAGACCTGTATAAGTGTTATACAGATAAAATTGTAGAAGTTTTTAAAACTAAAAAAGACACCACATGGTGTCTTTTTTAGTACTATTAAAATAGTAATTTGTTATATTGAAGCTAAAGCTCCTAACGTATATAATTGCTCTAATGTAGGCGATTTGCTTCCTCCAGCTGGTTCTAAAGTGATACCAAATGCTTGCGATTGATTTGCATTTTTAAGCTTAAAAATCTTATTGTCATCTTGTATAAAGTCGTCAATAGTACCTAAACTAGTAGGTGTTAACGGGTTTAATGTTAAGGACCAAACTTGATAAACTTTACCCTCTGGAGGTTCTGGTAAACCTTGTAAATCTAGATATACAGTATCATCATTTTTATCCCAATATACATTTGCATAAGCTCCAGGTGCTGCTGCTTGACCTTCTAAAGGGATATTAATAATACTTTTGTCTCTAATGATGTTTAGTAGATTTTTAGTTTCGGCTAGATCCGTTTTAGAAGTTTCCATTTGGATTTCTAAAAAGTCTTTTTCAGTATTTACTGTTTGTATCTGGTCTTCTAAATTAGATTTTTGATTAATTGTCCAAATAAGTCCACCAGCTAATATTACAGCTGCAGCCCAACCAGTATAGTTAAACCACTTAGTTTTTGGTCTATTTAAACTAACAACTTTAGTCTCGCTATTTGTATTTAAACGTCCTTTAATAGTATTAAAATCAATGTCTTTTTTAGGTGCAACACTTGCGGTTAGTTTTACTAAAGCAGCTTCAATTTCTAAAACTTCTTTTAAAACTTCAGGGTGTTTTAACATTAGGTCATACACCTCTTTGCTTTCTTTTTCAGAAAGCTGACCAGCAACGTATAGTTCTAGTATACCTGAGTTTATGTAGTCGTTAATGTTCATGTTATAATACGGATTCTCTTAATTCTTTAATACAATTTCTGTTTCTAGTTTTGATAGTTCCAATTGGCATATCTAAAGCTTCTGAGGCTTCTTTTTGTGTGAAACCTTTAAAATATAATAGCTCGATTACCTGAATACATTTTTTAGCTAGTTTGTCTACAAACTTTTTTATTCCAATAGCATCTGTACTATTATCTAAATTATCTTGCGACTCTATAATATCTACGAAAAAATCCGAGTTAAGGTTTTTACTAGCATTTTTGTAAGCCTTTGATCTGGTTTTATCTATCGCAGCATTTCTTGCAATATTAATTAGCCAGGTAAAAAAACGACCTTTGGTAGCATCATAACTATCTGATTTATGCCAAGCTTTGATAAATACATCTTGCATGATTTCTTCTGCAATATCATTATCTCTAACAATATTATAAATTACACCATGCATGCTGTCTTTATACATGTTGTATAATTTTTCAAACGCTTTTTCGTCTTTTTGTTTAAATTTTGAAACTAAAAGTTCTAATTGCATAAATTGAATTAATGGTTAAGGCTAAAAAAAGCAGCTAATATTTAGCTGCTTTGTTTGGTATAAAGATAATAAATTATAATTAATTTTCTCTTAAAAAGGTGTTCACATTAATTGCAACTTCTTCCCAAGTTTTACTAACTCCATCTGCACCTTTGTGTAGATCAAAACAAACTTTATTTAAAGCACTTAAAGCACCTAAAGCATCCCAATCTTTTAATTGCATAGTTGCTGTCATAGCCACACGTCTTTTGTCAGTAATTTTTACATCTAATGGTAAATCTTTAGTAACATTATTCATTGTGATAGAAGCAACATACTTGTTGTTAACGTATTTAATGGTTCCTTTAATAAACTCAGGATTAAGCATTTCTCCAAAAAATGAAGTCTTTAATTTTAAATCTCTGGCTTCGTTATCTGTAAATAATCCAGTAATTGGAATAGAAAAACTTAAGTCATTAAGTGCTTCTTGAGGTGTGCTTCCTGTTTTTTGGTCAAATTTTAATACATTAAATTGTCCTCCAACTGGTACTTTTTCAGTGGTTTTATAAGCTGTAAACTTTACTGTTGTTGCTTCAGGTTTAACTACAAATTTTTCAGTTTTAACATCTGTTTTAGTCGTCTCTTTTTCAGCATCATTTGTTTTAGCTTCATCTTTACAACTTACCACTAAAATAAGTGTAAAAGCTAATACTAATTGTGTTATTTTTTTCATTTTAAATAGTTGTTTTCTTTAATAATTATAAAGTTAAGCAGATAAATGTGCTTATCCAAATTACTGTACCTTAATCTAAGCTAAAGGTCTTTATTCCCTCGATAGGTTTAGTCATATTAATTTTAATGATAGACTGGTAATAAGGTTTGAAACTGTCATTAAAAAAGGTGTTTGTTTTTTCTAATGCAGCTTTTAAATCGGTTTTAGCATGCTCTATCAACGTTGTTTCGGTTTTTGTTAGACCATTTTGTCTAGTCGCTGTATACCAAGACGCTGTACCTAATCTGCTATTAACGCTAATATCTAGTGTTCTGGTTATACCTTGTCGTTTGTCTTGTTTTCCTATGTAAATGTCTAACAGTGTATCAATTTCCTTAATAATGTCTTTAGACGCTTTTATCTCTTCTTTGTATTTTGACTTATCTAAATCGGTTAATTCTTTTTTATATTTTTCAGCTAGTTTTTTATTTTCAGCTAATTGTTTTGTCGCGTCAGTAGCAATTTGACGTAATTTTTCAATTTCTTTTAAAGCAGCATAAACTTCATCTGTGTTTTTAGAAGACACCTCTAATCTAGGGTCAGAAGCGACAGTAATCATAGTTTCAGAAGTTTGATCACCATATTCTAAAACCGCTTTGTAAGTTCCTGGTTTGACATCAACTCCACCTGGTTCTCTTTTTTGTTTTCTAATTGTTCTTGAAGGTCTACTACTTCCTTTTTCATCCATGTACCAGGTCCATTTATGTAATCCTTTTTCTTCAGGAACTTTTCGTTTTAAAGTTCTAATTAACTTATCGTTGTTATAGATTTTAAGTGACATAGAATCCCATTTAATTTCATTTTCTTTGGTTTCAGAGTCTTCTTTTTTGTCCTCTTTATCATCTTCTTTTTTAGTTTCTTTTGAAGGTTTTTCTGGTGTTACATAGTATGTAAACTGTGCACCACGACCTTTATTTTGACCATGAAACATAGCATCTGCACCAAAACGACTTCCTGTTGGTTGTTGGTAAGCAGCTTGGTAAGCAGTAGGAGGAGAAAATAGTTGAATTTTATTGTTTATAATTTGTTTGTTTTTAGCTATAGCTCTTAACGGTCTAATATCGTCTAAAACCCATGCAGCACGACCAAATGTACCAATAACTAAATCATGTTCTCTTGGATGGATCACTAAATCTTTTACTGAAACCGTAGGAAAACCTTCGGTCCATTTTGTCCATTTGTTTCCTGCATCAACAGATACATATAAACCATCATCAGTACCTAAAAACATAAGGTTTGGTTCAACTAAATCTTCAACAATGGACAACGCATAACTTTTAACATCGTTTTGGTCTACAATTCTTTCCCAAGTTTTTCCGTAGTTTTTGGTTCTGTACGCATAGGGTGTGTAGTTAAAGCGTCTGTAATCATTAGCTATAAGTAATGCTTCACCTTTATTTTTGTTACTAGCTTTAATTTGTGCAATCCAGCTTCCTTTAGGTAAGCCTTTAATATTACTAGAAACATCACTATAAGTTTGACCTCCATTTTGTGTGATATGTACACGTCCATCGTCAGTACCAACCCAAAATACATCCTTTTCAACAGTAGAAGGTTCAATAACTAAAATAGTACAGTGGTTTTCAGCACCTGTTGCATCTAAAGTTAATCCACCACTTTCATGTTGTTTTAATTTGTCAGGATCATTAGTAGATAAATCTTCAGATATTACTTCCCAAGTTAATCCTTTGTCTGTAGATTTATGTACAAACTGACTACCAAAATAGACTGTATTATTATCAAAAGGATCCACATTTATAGCAGCATTCCAGTTAAAACGTAGTTTAACATCCTTATCAGGATGTGTTGGTTGTACTCCAAAATTATTACCAGTTTGCCAATCGTAATAACTAACATAACCTTGTTGACTCATAGTCCAACCGTAACGCGAATTGTCTTTATCTGGTATAACATCAAAACCGTCACCAAAACTAATCTCTTGCCAATAGCTATTGCGTATACCTTGAGCACGCCAAACATAAGCAGGTCCTCTCCAAGATCCATTATCTTGCATTCCTCCATACACATTGTATGGATACTCATTATCTACATTAATATGATAAAATTGTGCAACAGGCATGTTACCAATAAAACGCCAATTTTTTCCACCATCTTTGGTTATGTTTAGTCCACCATCATTTCCATCTATCATAAAGTTTCCGTTAGTAGGATGGATCCACCAAGCATGATGATCTGGATGTACACCATTATCTGCACCATAAGCTGGCATTAATTGCGAAAAGTTTTTTCCACCATCTTCACTAACATTTATGTAAGTAAAAACAGAGTATACTCTATTTTCGTTTTGAGGATCTACATATATTTCAGAGTAGTAAAATGGTCTGTTGCCAATATCACTTTTATCGTTAACTTTTTTCCATTTAAAACCACCATCTTCACTTTTGTATAACGCATTTTTTTTAGCTTCAACTAAAGCATAAACAATATTGGGTTTGTTTCTAGCAATAGCAACTCCAATACGTCCTAATTCCCCTTTAGGGAAACCTTCTTTTTCTGTTACTTTAGTCCAGTTTTTTCCTCCATCATGTGTAATGTGTAAACCCGAACCTGCTCCACCAGATTTAAAAAACCATGGATCACGCTTGTGCTCCCATAAAGTTGCAATTAATTTATTAGGATTAGTAGGATCCATAACTAAATCTGCTGCTCCTGTTTTATTGTTAGCAAACAGTATTTTTTTCCAGGTTAATCCACCATCTGTGGTTTTAAAAACACCACGTTCAGGATGTTCTCCCCAAGGACTACCAATTGCAGCAGCATAAACTATGTCTGGATTTGTTGGATCTATTACCACACGATGTATGTGTCTGGTTTTTTCTAATCCCATAGACGTCCAAGTTTTTCCTGCATCTAAAGACTTGTAAATACCGTAACCACCATTTAAACTGTTTCTTGGGTTACCTTCACCTGTTCCTACCCAAATAACACTTGGATTAGATTGCTGTATAGCAACAGATCCAACAGATGCTGTTACCTCTTTGTCAAATAATGGATCCCATTTAATACCACCAGAAGTAGACTTCCATAAACCTCCAGAAGCAGTACCTACGTACATGATATCTGGATTGCTATGCACTACGTCAATTGCAGTTACACGACCAGACATACCACCTGGACCAATGTTTCTTGGTGTCATGTTTTTAACTAAGTCCATCGAGAATTCTTGCGAAAAAGCTGTGACATAGAAGAGTAATAAAAGTAAAAAGGGTAATTTTTTCATATTTGGTAAATTAGTTTGCATAAAGTTAAGCAACATATTCTTAAAAAGCTGTTAACACATTTATTTAGATGTTAATTTGTTGTATTTTTATACTGCAATGAAAGAAAAAAATATACACAAAAAAGGTTTCGTATTTAAACCCTACGAAGCACCTTCACTATCACCTTTCGAGAAGCTTTTTGACATATTTAAAGAGTTGATTACACATACTTCAGGAGATTTTGAAGAAGCTATAGATTGGCTTCGTGAATTAGATAAAGAATATAAGTTAACCACTCCAGAGTATACCATTGATGACTTTATTGAAGATTTGAAAGCTAAAGGTTTTATTCGTGAAGAGATTAAACCCGATGGAAAAAAAGGAAATGCTATTACTGCCAAAACCGAACGCGCAATCAGGCAATCTGCTTTAGACCAAATTTTTGGTAACATAAAACGTAGTGGCTCTGGTAACCATAAAAGTAAAGGTACAGGAGTAGGAGATGAGCATACTGGCGATTTTAGAAATTACCAGTTTGGAGACAGCTTGGATAAAGTGTCCATGACAGAAAGTCTAAGAAATGCCCAAATTAACAACGGAATAGGAGATTTTAACTTAACCGAAGATGATTTAGTGGTTGAAGAAACGACCCACAAATCTCAAATGAGTACGGTTTTGATGATTGATATTAGCCACAGTATGATTCTTTATGGAGAAGATAGAATTACGCCTGCAAAAAAAGTAGCTATGGCTTTAGCCGAATTGATTACGACACGTTACCCAAAAGATACATTAGATATTCTAGTTTTTGGTAACGATGCTTGGCCAATTAAAATTAAAGATTTACCCTATTTAAACGTTGGTCCTTATCATACAAATACTGTAGCAGGATTAAAATTAGCAATGGATTTATTAAGACGTAAACGAAACACCAACAAACAAATTTTTATGATAACCGATGGTAAACCTAGTTGCCTGCGTTTACCAGATGGAACCTATTATAAAGATAGTAATGGCTTAAATCCTTACATTACCAATAAGTGTTATGCACAAGCACAGCAAGCTAGAAAATTGCATATTCCTATTACAACTTTTATGATTGCTCAAGATCCTTATTTAATGCAATTTGTTGAAGAATTTACGCATGCTAATCAAGGGAAAGCTTTTTATACAGGTTTAAAAGGTTTAGGAGAAATGATTTTTCAAGATTACGAAACAAACAGAAAAAAAAGAATTAAAGGATAATGAAAATAGAAACAATAAAAACTTTAGGCGAATTAAAAAAGCTGGATACCAAAGCAAATCGATTAAAGACGAATTAAGAGATAATTTAATTGAAAAAATAAAGAATAAAACAACCGTTTTTGAAGGTGTTCATGGTTATGAAAATACTGTAATACCAGAGTTAGAACGTGCTATTTTATCTCGACATAATATTAATTTTTTAGGATTACGTGGTCAAGCTAAAACACGTTTAGCACGTTTAATGCTTAATTTGCTAGACGAATATATTCCTGTTGTAGAAGGTAGTGAAATTAATGACGATCCTTTACAACCAATCTCTCGTTTTGCTACAGAGTTGATTACAGAAAAAGGTGATAATACACCAATTACTTGGATGCACAGAAGTGAGCGTTTTGCAGAAAAATTAGCGACTCCAGACGTAACTGTTGCAGATATTATTGGAGATGTAGATCCTATTAAAGCAGCCAATTTAAAACTAAGCTATGCAGACGATCGTGTGATACATTACGGAATGATACCTCGTGCCAATCGTTGTATTTTTGTAATTAATGAGTTGCCAGATTTACAAGCAAGAATTCAGGTTGCTTTATTTAATATTTTACAAGAAGGAGATATTCAAATTAGAGGGTTTAAATTGCGTTTATCTTTAGATATGCAATTTATTTTTACTGCAAATCCTGAGGACTATACTAATAGAGGAAGTATTGTAACACCATTAAAAGACAGAATTGGATCGCAAATATTAACGCATTATCCAACAGATATTGAAACCGCTAAAACCATCACACAGCAAGAAGCTAAGTCTGATGGAAGACAAAAAGAGAGTATTCATGTACCCGAATTAGCCAAAGATTTGTTAGAACAAATTGTTTTTGAAGCTCGTGATAGTGATTTTATAGACGAGAAAAGTGGTGTAAGTGCACGTTTAAGTATTACTGCTTTTGAAAACTTATTAAGTGCAGCAGAATTACGATCGTTAAAATCTGGAGACGAAAAGACAACTATTCGATTATCAGACTTTTTAGGGATTATTCCTGCAATTACAGGTAAAGTAGAATTGGTTTATGAAGGAGAACAAGAAGGTGCAGCGCAAGTCGCTTATAATTTAATTGGTGAAGCTGTAAAAAGTTTGTTTCCAGAGTACTTCCCTAAGATAGAGAAATTGAAAAAGCAAGAAGACGAAAGTCCTTACGACACTATTGTCTCATGGTTTTTTAATAATTCTGATGGTTTTGAATTGTTAGATGATTTACGTGATAAAGAATATATTAGCTTATTAGATGCAGTGTCGCCATTAGATGATTTACTTGGAGAGCATCAACCTAAATTATTAAAAGAAGAAAGCTATTTTGTGAAAGAATTCGTGCTTTGGGCTTTAGTAGAATATAAGTTGTTAAGCAAATATAGGTTTACAGAAGGTATTCAATTTAAAGACCCTTATGGAAGTTTTATAAGTGGATTATAAGTTCTTGAAATAAAAACAGCAATAGATAATAGTGCCTGAATTTTTTTGGGCACTTTTTTTTATAAAAAAATATATTTTGAGCAACCATAAAAGGTGGTTTGTTCGTATATATTTAAACCCAAAAAAATATATCAACCATGAAACATTTTTACAACTTAACCTTTTTAACTGCTTTTCTGTTTTTTACAACGCTTAATGCACAGATTTCAGCAGTAAGTTTTCAAAATCAGACTTACCTACACGGTACACAGCCTGATAACATTCAATCTAATGACATTTATGATGTATACGTGTCTTGGAGAACCACTTTTGCCGAATCCTGTAATAATGGTCGCTATCGTATAAAATTTGATACTCCAACCGAAACCGTTTCAGAAGGAATTGCTTACGGTATGTTATTATCTGTTTACGCCAATGACAAAGAGTTGTTTGATGGCTTATGGTTATACTACCAAGATTTTGTAAACGCTAATGGAGTTATGAATTGGAAAATTGATGGCTGTAATAGTGTTATTGGTAATAATGGAGCTACTGATGCAGAACTAGATGCAGCTTATGCATTAATAGTTGCTGACCAACGTTGGCAAAGTTTAGGTGCAATTGACTATCAAAGTGATGCTATATCACTAATTACTATTATTAAAAATCATGAAGTTGAAGCTGGGTCAAACGTCCTTAAACCAGGTGATGCTTGGGGAGGAAGTAACACGACTAACCCGTCTTATCTAGCTCCTGGTTATTTTAAAGTTTTTGGTGCTTATACTAATGATAGTGCTTATTGGAATGCTGTTGCAGATAAAAGTTATGCTATTATTAATGCCAATTTAGCTCAGAATAATGCGAGTTATAATTTAGTATCTGATTGGTGTAAAGCAGATGGAACCTACTCAACAGAAGTATCATGGGCTTATAACCAAGGTCAATCTTATTACTATGATGCAGCACGTACACCATGGAGATTTGCTACCGATTATATCTGGTATGGTAATACAGAAGCTAGTAATTACAATCAATTATGTATTGATTTTGTTAATGCGCAAGGTGGTTTTAATCAGATTTATCCAGGTTACTCTCAATCTGGTGTAGCCATTAACACCTCTTACAAAGATCCAACTTTTACAGGAGCTTATGCTACTGCAGCAATGACTTCAACCAATCAATCTTTTGTAAATAATGGGTATTCTGAATTAAAAAATCAAGTAACAACAGCGTATTTTGGAGCGACTTTACGTGCTATTTATATGTTTGCTTTATCAGGAAATATGTATAATGCAATTCAAGATAACACGCTAAGTACAACTGAAAATGTTTTAGATACATTTAAATATTATCCAAACCCAGTTAAAGATACTTTGCATATTCAGTTTAAAACAGCACAATCTAGAACTGTAGAAGTGTATTCGATTAATGGTCAGCAACTTTATCAAAACCAAGTAAAAAAATCAGTATTAAAATTGGATATATCACAATTTAAAACTGGTGTTTATTTTCTTAAAATAGATAATAAAAGCTTTAAAATAGTTAAGTCTTAGATATAACTATTTTTAATTAAAGGTTTAATCAAGTAATCGTTTATTCCTTTTAATTTGTTTTGGTTTTAACCACAAATAAAAACCACTAACACAAATAAATAATAATCCTAAACCAAGAACTGTAGAGTAGATTAATTTTGAATATTTAAAATGAAATAAATAATCTACGATTGATCCATCATGAATCATTTCAATTAAATCTGCAGTTCTTGTTTTTTCTGAAACAATATTTCCGGTATAACAGTCAATCTGTAATTCGGTAAAATGTGTTTCAAATCTAACCTTAGCAATACCTTTTCTAGGTCTGTAATCAATTCTGTTAATTTCAGTTGAAAGATTAAGGCTGTCAATATAATGTATTGCATGTTGTTCAATTTCATTTAAAGAAATTAAAGGTCTATTATCAGAGTGTACAGTAACAGAGGAAGGTTTAATACCTAACTGATCTTTCCATGCTAATAATAAACCTGTAGCACTCATTACTACAATAAAAAGAAGTAACACAATAGCTACCTTGCGATGTGTTTGTCTATACCAACGTGCTGATTTGGCTAAGTTTTTATTTTTTTGTTTCACAGCTTATAATTAACAACTAATCTGACAAAAGTTGATACATTAACTTCTTAAAAATTAGTTAATATTAAGACTGCTAATTTTTAATAAATTTAGACTAAAGTGGTAACCACTTCAATATCATTGTGTAATGTTTTGTGTACTGGACATTTATCTGCAATTTGAAGTATACGTTGTATTTGTTTATCGTCTAAAGCTCCAGTTAGTTTAATGACTCTATTAAACGTATCTACTTTAATCTCTTTTGACTCATTATTTTCAATAACTTGTTTTGAAACTTTAGTATGTGAAGTATGAACTTCAATATTTTGTAGATCCCAACCTTTTCGTTTTACATACATTTGAACTGTCATTGCAGTGCAAGCAGATAATCCTGCAGAAACAAACTCATAAGGAGAAGGACCAAAATCATTACCTCCATAACTAATTGGTTCATCTGCCATCATGGTGTGGTTTCCTACCGTCATTTGTGTTGTAAAACCATCTTCTTTATCTAAACTAGCAACCGCTTGATGAGTGGTTTTTAGGGTATCAATAATAGGGATAGAAATATAGCGTTTTGCCCAAGTAGCAATGACACTGCCTGCGTAAACAGAATCTTCTTTTTTTAATAATAAATGATCAGCACCATCTAAAGTTACAAAACTTTTTGGATGTCTTGCAGCTACATAAATGTCTTCTGCATTTTCAATACCAACCGTTGTGTCTTGAGGCGAATGCATTACTAATAATGCTTTGCGCAAGTTTTGTGCAACATCAGGTAGCGATTTGGTTTCAATATCATCTAAAAATTGTTTTTTAATAGTAAATGGACGTCCTCCAATATTAACATTTGCTTTTCCTGTAGTGTTAATTTCTTTGACGCTACTTTGTATTAAATGTTGTACGTGTTTTGGGTTAGAAGGAGCACCAATAGTAGCGACTGCTTTAACAGATTTTATTTTTGAGGCAGCAAAAATAACAGCAGCTCCACCTAAAGAGTGTCCAATTAATAGGGAAGGAGCAATATAATTTTCTTCTAGATAATTAGATGCACTAATTAAGTCCTCTACGTTTCCAGAAAAATTTGTGTTTTCAAAATTACCCTCGCTTTCTCCTAATCCAGTAAAATCAAAGCGTAATACTCCAAAACCATTGGCTGTTAATTCTCTTGAAATATTTTTTACAGCAGATAAATTTTTATTACAAGTAAAACAATGCGCGAAAATGACAAAATTATGAGGATGTTGGTTTATAGGAAGCTCTAAACGTCCAACTAGTTGTTGTCCTTCTGTATTTATAAAATTTACTTTTTGAATGTTCATTGTAATTGGTTTTTAATTCAGTCGGAAAATATTTGAAGCCTTTCAAAATGATTACATCACCACGTCTCTCTAGATTTAATATTTGCTTCGCATAATTTAATAATTTCTGTAACTCTTTTTTGCTTAGTCGTCTCTCGTTTAGCTTGGTTTAACCAATATAAGTAGCTTTTTCTGTAGGAAGGCGCAAAGTTATTGTAGTTATTAAATGCTTTTGGGTTTTTATCAAATGCTAGTTGTAACAGGTCTGGAATAATACCTTTTTCAACAGCATCTAAAGCGGTCCAACTTCCGTTTTTCTTACCAATATCTATTATTTCTAAACCTTTAGGATGCATTAAATCCTCAGCTATTAAAGTTTTAATATGTTTTTTGTTTAAAGCACTCCACACACTTTTTGGGTTGCGTTTGCAAAAATATTGTCTACGTTTTCCGTCACCTAAACTTTTAACAGTACTATCAATCCAGCCATAACATAACGCTACTTTTACAGCCTCTTCCCAACGCATGCTTAGCTTTTTGTGACTTACTTTGTAAAAGATGAGGTAAATGCCTTCATCGTTATCATGGTTTTCGTGTAGCCACGCTCTCCATTCAGAATCAGTTTTAAAATAGAGTTCTTCTTGTTTCATTTTAAATGTTTTTTGTCTCTATAAAGAAATCTCTATCTATAACAATCTTGGCATTTTTGGTTTTTAATTTTAAAGTTTTATTTTTTGAAGTAGGTGTAATCCACTGTGAAACACCATTGACTTCAATTTGAATTGGGATTACAAAGTTTTCAACTGTATTATTCCATTTGTACGTTAGTTTTTTACCATCAATACTATACTGTAATTCAGGAATTTTAGTAGTACGTAAATACTGATTAAAAAAGCCTTTTAAATCCAAACCAGATTCTTGAATTATACAATCTTCTATTTGTTGTGTGGTTACTGTTTGATGATAAAATTTACTGTTTAAAGTACGCAGTATTTGTCTCCACTTTTCATCGTTATTAACTAGTTGACGTATGGTGTGAAGCATATTTGCACCTTTATAGTACATGTCTCCAGATCCTTCTTTATTAACATTATAATATCCAATTAAAGGTTTATCGTTTTGAATGTTTCGTCTTGTTCCAATAACATAATCTGCTGAAGCTTTTGTACCATAATAATAGTCTAAGAATAAACTTTCAGAATAAGCTGTAAAGCTTTCGTGAATCCACATGTCTGCAATATCTACATTTGTAATATTGTTAGCAAACCACTCGTGTCCAGCTTCATGTATAATTATAAAGTCGAATTTTAAACCCCAACCTGATCCAGATAAATCACTACCTAAATAGCCTTTCATGTAGCGATTTCCGTAGGTTACAGAGCTTTGGTGTTCCATACCTAAATAAGGGACTTCAACTAGTTTAAAACTATCTTCGTAAAAAGGGTAAGGTCCAAACCAATGCTCAAAAGCTTTCATCATTTTTGGAGCATCCTTAAAATGTTTTTTAGCTTTTTCTAGATTGTCTTTTAATACATAATAATTCATGTCCAAATCTCCTTTTTCTCCTTTGTATACTTCAGAGAAATTTGCGTAATCACCAATGTTAATATTTACGCCATAATTATTAATTGGGTTAGCGACATACCAATGCGTTGTAATGGTTTCGTCTTTATTATTTACAATACTTTTAAGCCTACCATTAGAGACATTCATTAAATTTTTAGGGATTGTAACGCTAATATCCATACTATCAACTTCATCATACATATGGTCTTTATTGGGCCACCAAACACTAGCACCTAAACCTTGACATGAGGAGGCTATAAAATGTTTTCCGTTATTGTCTTTTTTCCAAGAAATTCCACCATCCCAAGGTGCTCTAACAGCTTCACGTGGTTTACCTTCGTAATAAGCAACAACACTATTAATTTCGCCTATGTTTTGTTGTTTTTTAAGAGTTACAAAATGCGCATTTCCATCATGCTTTATCTCTAATTCCTTTTCATTTTGTGTCACTTTTGTTAAAGTTAATGGCTCTTGTAAGTCTATTTGTAAAACTTGATACGGTTTTAAAACTTTGTATGTGATTGTATTTTTTCCAGTAATAGTTTTGTTTTCAGGATTAACCTTAATATCTAAGTGATAATACGTTAAATCCCACCATTCACGCTCTGGAGTAATACTACCACGAAGTGTATCTTGATGTGTAAAATTGTTTTTTTCTTGAAGTAAGCCTCCATTATTTTGAGATATACAATAAGTTGCGATAAAACAAGTAATTAATATAACTAGATTTTTCATGTATTTAAATTGAATGTAAAGAACAAAAATAGATTAGTTTTTTTAATAAAATAATTAAACTAACTGCTTTAAAAGTGCTCTTACTTTTTCTGGATCCTTAATTTGATATTTAGCTTTTGTTTTAACGTATCCTATTTTTATGGTTGTGGCTAAATCAGGAGCAGCTTCAAACATATACTCATCTGTCCAATCGTCTCCCATTATTAAAATAAAATCATAATCTTCTTTCATTAATAATTGTGTTGTAGCTCTACCTTTGTTAACGTTACTACTTTTTATCTCGATAACTTTGTTTCCTTGTAAAACAGACAACTCGTTATTAGCAACCATACTGGTTAAAACAGTATTTAACTCCATAGTGCGTATTTGTGCTAGTTCTGGATCTGCTGTTCTGTAATGCCAAGCTAAAGAGTATTCTTTTTCTTCTATAAAGGTACCAGGAGTCCTGTCTACAAAAGTTTCTAGAATGGGTTTGATGTTTGTCATCCATTCGGTTTTTAAAATTTCTAACGGTGTCCATTGACTACGTTCTCTCATCCAGACTCCATGATCTGTGATTAAATCATAAGATTTATTACCATACCAGTTTTCAAAAGTGGCTTTGTCTCTTCCGCTTATTAAGCACAACTTAGTATTATTTTGATTTTCAAATTGGTCTAATAAACCGTAAAGTTCTTCATCTGGTTTAGCATCTTGAGGATTGTCTTTAAAACCAACTAAAGTACCATCATAATCAAGAAGGACTAATCGTTTTTTTGCTTTTTTATAGGCTTCAACAATATCGTTTTGTACAGATTCGTTTATTTTTTTAGACACGACTACGTCTTGTAATTTGTTAGTAGACTCTAAGGTTTTAAAAAACTCATCAGCCCATTTTTCAACATCATAACGTTTTAAACGTTTTTGAAGGATTTTCATTCTGTTATTTTGTTCTTCTAAAGGCATTGTTAATGCTTTTTTAAGTGCAGAAGCAAAATCTTCAAAACTATTTGGGTTAATAAGTAAGGCTTCATTCATTTCTTTTGCAGCTCCAGCCATTTCACTTAAAATTAAGACACCATTTTGTTTAGTTCTAGTGGCAACATACTCTTTAGCAACTAAATTCATACCATCTCTTACAGGAGTAATTAATGCAATGTCTGAAGAAGTATATAAGTCTATTAAATTTTCAAAGGGTAATGATCTGTAAAAATACCAGATTGGAGTCCAGCTTACAGTAGAAAACTCTCCATTAATCCTTCCGACTAATTCATCGGTTTCTTTTTTTAATAATTGGTATTGTGGTACGCCAGATCTAGATGGTACAGCAAGCATTACTAGTCTTACTTTTTCTTTGTATTCTGGATGTTTATTCAAGAAATATTCAAAAGCTCTAATTCTATTTGGTATTCCTTTGGTATAATCTAATCGGTCTATGGATAAGATTAATTTTTTATCACCATCTTCATTTAAATGTGTGTCAATTCTTTTTTGAAGTTCAGAAATTTCAGTGTTAGGGTTATCATGTTCTAAAGCAGCGTCATGAAATTTATTATAATCAATTCCCATTGGGAAAGAGTCCACTTTTACAATCCTATCATGATAAGTAATTTCATTAAAATTAACGTCTAAACGTAAAATTCTTTTAACAGAACTTAAAAAATGACGTTCATAATCGTAGGTATGAAAACCAATAAGATCTGCACCAAGCATACCAGTTAGTAATTCTTCACGCCAAGGAAACGTCCTAAATATTTCGTAAGAAGGGAAGGGTATATGTAAAAAGAAACCAATAGTTACTTCTGGTTTAACATCTTTAATTAGCTGAGGTAGTAATAATAATTGGTAATCGTGTATCCAAACCGTATCTCCATCTTCAATGGTATCTAAAACGACTTCAGCAAATTTTTGATTAACACGTTTATAAGCTTCCCATTGGCTGTCTTCAAACTCAGTATATTCTAAAAAATAATGAAATAAAGGCCATAAAGTACGATTACTAAATCCTAAATAAAACTGGTCAATATCGTCTTGTGTCAGTCCAACAGCTTTACATTTTACGTCTTTAACTTTTGCATCAACCTCTTTTTTTAGGTCAGCATCTAGTTCTTCATCAGTAATACCAGTCCAACCAACCCAAAGTCCATTACCATCTGCATGAACAGATTTCATACCTGTTGCCAATCCACCAACACTAGGTGTTACGTTAAGCTGGTCTTGTTCTATTGAAATTTGTAGCGGTAACCTATTCGAAACTATTATTGTTTTATTCATAGTAATATTTTGGATGGTTTTATAGTTTTTTGTTAATTTAAAGAAATTAGTATTTATACCACTACTTTAAACAGAAAAATAATGAACAATTTAGATTACGGAATTATAGGAAATTGTAGAAGTGCAGCTTTAATATCAAAAGATGCATCAGTAGATTGGTGTTGTTTGCCTAAATTTGATTCAGCATCAGTTTTCGCTAAGTTGTTAGATGATAATATAGGAGGTAGTTTTGGATTTACTGTTGACGATGGCTATACTACAGAACAATTTTATCTAGAAGATACAGCAATATTAGTAACACGATTTACAGAAGGAGATAATATATTTGAAGTTGTTGACTTTATGCCAAGATATCATAAGCCAAACGGAAGCTACCATTCTCCTCCAGAGTTTATTAGATATATAAAATACATCTCTGGACAACCAAAAATAAAGGTGGCTTATGATCCTAAACTAGAATATGCAAAAGGTGTAACTTCAACCTATGTAAAAGATGATTTTATTGTCAGTTTAAATAATGAAGATACTTATGATACATTATTTTTATATACTGATTTAGATAAAAAAAAGGTCTTAAATGGAGATTCTATTACATTAGATTCTGACCATTTTTTCTTAGTTGGTTATAACGAAAAACTATTTGTACCAAACTTGAAATATGCAAGTTTAGAATATGAGCGTACTAAAGTTTATTGGTTAAATTGGTTAGAGCGTACACCTACATATAAGAAATATAACAAACAGATTTCACGAAGTGCCATGACTTTAAAATTACTAAGTTATGATAAAACAGGAGCAGTTTTAGCAGCAGCGACCACATCTTTACCAGAAACTATAGGAGAAGTCAGAAACTGGGATTATCGTTTTTGTTGGATTAGAGATGCATCCATGGTCATTAAAGTTATGTCACAACTTGGTCATAAAAATATAGCCAGACGTTACTTGAAGTTTATTATAGATTTGATGCCTGATAAGGATGAAAAACTGCAAATCATGTATGGTATAAGTGGAGAAAAAAAATTAACAGAAACCTCTTTAGACCATCTTTCAGGTTACAAAAACTCAAGTCCAGTTAGAGTTGGTAATGCTGCTTATATGCAAAAGCAAAATGATATATATGGTATATTAATGGATGTAATACATCAGTTACTTCTTAATTTTAGTAACGATATCGATAATGGAGAAGAGTTGTGGACCATGACCAAAGGTATTGTTTGGGTAGTAAGTAGTCATTGGCAAGAACCAGATAAAGGTATTTGGGAATTTAGAGAAGGAGATCAGCATTTTACGTTTTCAAAAGTATTATGTTGGACTGCAGTAGATAAAGCTTTAAAAGTAGCCAAAATATTAGGTAAAACATCCAAATTACCACGTTGGGAAGCTTTAGAACAAGATATTAGAAAAGACATCATGCAAAACGCTTGGAACGAAAAAGCACAAGCTTTTACGCAAGCTTATAACTCCGAGGATTTAGATGCCTCAGTCTTATTAATGGAATCTTATGGATTTATTGATGCAAAACACCCAAAATTTGTAAGCACAGTTAAAGCCATAGAACGCGATTTATGTTATGAAGGCTTATTGTATAGATATAAAAATAAAGACGATTTTGGTTTACCTTCATCATCTTTTACTATTTGTACATTTTGGTTTATAAATAGTTTATATAAAATAGGAGAGGAGCAAAAAGCTACAGAACAATTCGAAAAACTGTTGTCTTACAGTAATCATTTAGGCTTGTTTAGTGAAGATATAGATTTTAAAACAAAACGATTACTAGGTAATTTCCCACAAGCTTATTCGCATTTAGCTTTAATTGAAACTGCTATTAATTTATCCAATGTTACAGCAGAAGAAAAAGTAAAAGACTCTATAAGTTAACTTTTTTAAAATGAAAAATAGAATAAACAAACAAGCCATTTCAATCTGAAATGGCTTGTTTGTTATCTTATAAAAGGTGTAAGGTTATCTCATGATTTTATTAGGAAACACAACAGGACTTTCAAAACCATCTTTTCCTACCGAAGCTATGCCAAAAAAATAGTTGTCTATGACAATACCATCTAACATAAACTCTGAAACATCACCAACATAACGACTGTGATCCCAAGTAGGAGACGTGGTATCTCTCCAATATATCTTGTATCCAACAGCACCTTCAACTTTATCCCATTTAAATTTAACCGACGGTTCTACAATACCACCAATAGCAACAGTCGTTGGAGCAGGAGGAGCCCAAGCCAAATTGGCCATATTTATAGCATTAACAGTTGTTAGTTTTTTAGCGTACTCAAAATTAACATGCTCTATAACATCTCCATATTTAATTCCATTTTCTTCTCTAATATCTTGATGTTGTTGCGTATAGTTTTCATGTGCTTCCATAATTCTAATTCCTGCAAAACCAAGGTCATTAAAAGGTCTGTGGTGTCCACCACGTCCAAAACGATCTAAACGATAAACCATCATTGGATTCATTTCTGGCATATACGTTTTTACAGTTTTATGGATATATCGTGCTAATTGACGTGAAATACCATCAACTTCACCACCATAAAAACGTCTTAATCTTCGCTGTTGTTCAGTCTCGTTAGCAGGAACAGGTTCAGAGAAAATTCTAAACGTACGGTTGTCAATAACACCATCAACACCTTTAATGTTTCCAATCATGTCATTATTAAGTATACCAATAATATCCCAGTTTTGTTCCTTAGCATATTTAGCTAAACCACCACCACCAAAAAGACCTTGTTCCTCACCAGATAAGCCAACATAAACAATACTGTTTTCAAATTGATGTTTAGATAAAACCCTAGCAGCTTCAATTGTTCCAGCCATACCAGACGCATTGTCGTTAGCACCTGGAGCGTCTTTAGTAAACTCCATGGTATCACTACCTCTAGAATCAATATCTCCACTCATTATAATGTAACGATTTGGATATTTTGTACCTTTCTGAATCGCAACCACGTTTACTACCCAAGCATCGTGTGGTACACGTCTGTTACCTTCTTTGGTTACAAAATCCTTTTGGTAAAACACCTCTAAACAATCTTTACAGTCTTTTGATATAGTTTCAAATTCAGATTTTATCCAACGTCTGGCTGCACCAATGCCTCTTGTTTCAGAAATAGTATCACTAAACGTATTTCTAGTACCAAAATCGACTAATTTTTGAATGTCTTTTTCTATACGTTCTGCAGAAACAGCATCAATAATATCGTATATTTTTTGATTAGTTTGCGCAGAGGCTATAACAGTTGTTAATAGTAATAAGGGAAGAATTAATTTTTTCATTTATTTTTTTCCTAAAAATACGAAAAAAGAAAAGCTGTTTCAAAATAGAAACAGCTTTTAAACTTTTATAACAATATTTGTTACTCAACAACTTCATTTTTAGTTTCATTTTCTATTGTTGGTTCTTCTGATTTGCCCATAAAAAATAAAGCACCTCCAATAACAATAAGTCCTATTTTAATGATCCAAGCAGGTGTTTCTCCCCATTCATAAATCCACATTAAAATTGTAGGAACACGTCCCATAAAACTTAAAACAATAGCGAATAACCCGAAAAAGGCCATATAACCTCCAATTTTTTTCATATTTATATATTTAGTTGGTTTTTGAATTTAAATATATATAAATAGTATTGAAACTTTGTTACTTAGTTCTTGTTATAGTCTTTTAAAATATAAATAAATTAATATATAAATTTGATTGTATAGTTTTATTACTACATTTGTAGTATTAAAACTATAGTTGTGGATATAAAACAATTGAATAAATCAGAGCTTCAAATTATGAAGTATTTATGGAACCTTGAAAAAGGATTCATGAAGGATGTAGTCGAAAAATTTCCTGAACCAAAACCAGCTTATACTACTATTTCTACCTTATTAAAACGTATGGTCGATAAAAATTATATTGGTTTTGAACGCTTAGGAAGAGATAAAGTTTATTACCCTATTTTAAAAAAGAACGAATATTTTACAAAACAAGTAAATGGTATGATTCAACATTTTTTTAATGATTCTAAAGCTCAATTTGCTTCATTTTTTACTAAGAATGCAGATTTGTCTGTTGAAGAAATTAGAGAGCTTCAAGAATTATTGAAAGAGAAAATGAACCTAAAAAAAGCCAATGATTAGTTATTTTTTATATACCATTATTAGTTTAGGCTGCTCTTATTTAGTTTACGCCTTACTATTAAGAAAACAAAAGACATTTCAGTTTAATCGATTTTTTCTTCTATGTTCGATCCTTTTATGTTTATTAGCACCATTTCTAGAAATTGAATTATTTAAGTCCATTCCTAGAATTACTGAAATTGAAATTGAGAAATTGACAGACCCTCTTGTTGAAAAACCTTATGTTGAAGACATAACTTTTGGAGAGATAAAACCAACAGAAACACGATCAACACCTCCTTTTTTCTATGTTTATTTTATGATTTCTAGTTTTTTGTTATTTCGATTTTTAAAGAATTTATTCCAGATTTTTAGATTGACAAAACAAAAAAGTAAACGTGTTGGAAAGTTGAAATTGATCACTATTACTGATTCAGATTTGGTATCTAGTTTTTTCAATTTTATGTTTATTCCAAAAAATCAAGTCTTATCTGATAATGATTATTTAAGTATTATTACTCATGAAACCATCCATTATAAGGAACTACACACTATAGATATTTTATTTATTGAATTATTGAATTGTGTTTTATGGTTTAATCCATTTATGTGGTTATATAAGAAAGCAATATTACAGAATCACGAATTTTTAGCAGATGAAAAATCTATTTTGTCTGGTATTGATATTGAAAATTATTCAAACAGCATTATCAACTTAGGTCAAAAGGAATACCGCGTTCCTCTAACTAGCGGATTTAATTTCATTCAAATCAAAAATCGAATTATTATGTTACACAAAAGTAAATCTTCTGTATTAAAACAAACATTAAAAATAGGGATAGTACTTGTACTATTTGCAGGTATTATTATGCTCAGCTCATATAAAGACTTAAAAGAACCAATTGTTGTTGTTATTGATGCAGGACATGGAGGTAAGGACTCTGGTAATATTACTGATGTAAAAGAAAAAGAAATCATTTTAGAAATCTCTAATTTATTAACAAGTTATAGTAATGAAAAAATACAAATTATACCGACTAGGGCATCAGATGAGTTTATTTCACTTAATGAACGTTCGGAAATAGTAAATAAAGCAAATGCCGATTTAATGATAAGCTTACACTGTAACTCACATAATGATAATAGTGTAAATGGAGTGGAGGCATATTATAAAGATGACAATGAAAATAAAGATACCTCTTATAAATATAGTAAGGTTCTAATTGAAAACAAGTTTAATGTTTTTTCAAAATCTCGTGGTATTAAGGTTGCAAATTTTCACCTACTTCAAAATGTAAATTGTCCAGCAATATATTTAGAATTAGGTTTTTTATCTAATAAAGAGGATAAAGCCATATTGACTGACAGATCAAAAAGAGAGGATATAGCAAAATCTATTTTTGAAAGTTTAAATAAAATTAGAAGTAGTAAATAAGGAACAAAAAAAAGGCTACTTCATTACAAAGTAGCCTTTTTAAGATAATTAAAACTAAATTTTTAGAAGCAGTATTTGTTTTCTGCTTTTACTTTTTCAGCAATCTCGATACGTAAGTCTACGATATCTGGATAGTTAGCGTATTTTGTAAAACGCTTAAGACCCATTAACATCATACGTTGTTCGTCTCCTTCAGCAAAAGAAATAATGCTTTCTTTTCCTTTTTCTTCAACGATATCAACAGCGTGATATAAATATAATTTAGCCATTGCAATTTGAGCAGATTGCTCAGCTTCACTAGTACGTTTAACGTTTTTCTCAGTTCTTAAAATTGCAGATTCTGCCATGTATATCTCAATTAAGATATCTGCAGCTGCAATTAATAATTGTTGGTGCTCTTCTAATTGAGGACCAAATTTTTGAACAGCTCCACCAGCAACCATTAAAAATGCTTTTTTAAGCTTTTTAATCATTTCTTTCTCTTCTGAAAACAATTCAGAATAATCAGGAGTTTCAAAAGATGGTATTCCCATTAATTCTTCTTGAACTTTAGATGCAGGACCTAATAAATCAACGTGACCTTTCATAGCTTTTTTAACAAGCATACCAACGGTTAGCATTCTGTTGATTTCATTAGTTCCTTCGTATATACGTGCAATTCTAGCATCTCTCCAAGCAGATTCCATAGGAGTTTCTTCAGAGAATCCCATTCCACCAAAAATTTGGATACCTTCATCTGCTGCGTTTTGTACATCTTCAGATACAGCAACTTTTAAGATAGAACATTCGATTGCATATTCTTCAACTCCTTTAAGCTCTGCTTCTTGGTGTGTATTTCCAGCAGCTTCACGCATCGCGATTCTGTCTTCAATATTTTTAGCAGCTCTATAAGTAGCAGATTCACCAGCATAAGCACTAGCAGCCATTTCAGCTAATTTAGTTTTTATAGCACCAAATTCAGCAATAGGTGTTTTAAATTGTTTACGCTCGTTTGCATAATTTACAGCTGTTGTTAAGATTCTTCTTTGAGAATCTAAACATGCAGCAGCTAATTTAATACGACCAACGTTAAGTGCATTCATGGCAATTTTGAAACCTTCACCACGTCCAGCTAACATATTTTCAGCAGGAACAACAGTGTCGTTAAAAAATACTTGACGCGTAGAAGACGCACGAATACCTAATTTATGTTCTTCTTCACCTAAAGTAATTCCGTTAGGATTTTCACCATCATATTCTACGATAAATCCAGTAATGTTTTTATCATCTTCAATACGAGCAAAAACGATCATCACGCTACAGAAACCTGCATTTGAGATCCACATTTTTTGTCCGTTAATTTTGTATGATTTTCCGTCTGCAGAAAGTTCAGCAGTAGTTTTACCAGAATTAGCATCAGATCCAGCTCCAGGCTCTGTTAAACAGTAAGCACCAAACCACTCTCCAGAAGCTAATTTTGGTACGTATTTTTGTTTTTGTTCTTCAGTACCATAAAGAGTAATTGGCATAGTACCAATACCTGTATGTGCACCAAAAGCAGTACTAAATGATCCAGTTCCAGAAGAAATGTAATCACATGTTAATACTGTAGAAACAAATCCCATTCCCATTCCTCCAAAATCCTCAGGAACAGCAACACTTAAAAAGCCCATTTCTCCAGCTTTACGCATAACTTCTTCAGTTAGTGCGTAGTCTTTAGCTTCAAAACGTGCTTTATGTGGTATAATTTCACGGTCATTAAATTCCATTACAGAATCTTTCATCATTGCTTGTTCTTCTGAAAAATCTTCAGGAGTAAACACATCGTCACAATTTGTTTCTTTTACTAAGAATTGACCACCTCTTAAGATGTCTTTTTCTAAATCTGCCATTTTATAGTATTGTATTAAGTTCTTTGATTAATTTAAAAATTCGAATATTCCACAAGCACCTTGACCTGTACCAACACACATGGTAACTGCTCCATATTTACCTTTCATGTCTTGCTTACGCATTTCATCAAAAAGTTGTACAGATAGTTTTGCTCCTGTACATCCTAATGGATGACCCAATGCAATTGCACCACCATTTACGTTAATAATATCTGGATTAAGGTTTAATTCTCTGATTACTGCTAAAGATTGAGAAGCAAAAGCTTCATTTAACTCAATTAAAGCTAAATCGTCTTGTTTTAATCCTGCTTGTTTTAATGCTTTTGGTATTGCTTTAACTGGTCCAATTCCCATAATACGGGGCTCAACACCTGCAGCAGCATAGTTTACCATTCTTGCAATTGGCTCTAAACCTAGTTCTTTAACCATGTCTTCACTCATAACCATTACAAAAGCAGCTCCATCACTCATTTGAGACGAGTTACCAGCGGTAACACTTCCTCCAGCAGCAAATACTGCTCTAAGTTTTGCTAAAGCTTCCTTACTGGTTCCTTTTCTAGGACCTTCATCTTTAGTTACTGTATATGATTTTGTTGCTTTTTTTCCGTTAGCATCAATGTAAGTTTGTTCTACTTCAATTGGTACTATTTGATCTTGAAAACGATTTTCAGCTTGTGCTCTTAAAGCTTTCATATGTGAATTGTAAGCAAATTCATCTTGGTCTTCACGAGATACTTTAAACTGTTTAGCAACAGCTTCTGCAGTATTTCCCATTCCCCAATAATAATCTTCGTGACCAGATTTTACAATGTCGTAGTTTAATTCTGGTTTAAAACCAGTCATTGGTACGCTACTCATGCTTTCTGCACCACCAGCAATAATACAATCTGCCATTCCAGCTTGTATTTTTGCAGTTGCCATACCAATAGTTTCTACTCCAGAAGAGCAAAAACGGTTAACAGTTACTCCTGGAACATCTACAATATCTAATCCCATTAATGAGATTAAACGTGCCATATTTAAACCTTGAGAACCTTCTGGCATTGCATTACCAACAATTACATCGTCAATACGCTTTGGGTCTAAACTTGGCAATTCCTTCATCATATACTTGATGGTTTCTGCTGCCAATTCATCTGTTCTTTTAAAACGGAACACGCCTTTTGGTGCTTTACCAACTGCGGTTCTATATGCTTTTACTATATATGCTGTTTTCATTTTTCTTAGTTTCTTAAAGGTTTACCTTTTGTTAACATGTGTTGAATTCTTTCCAATGTCTTTCTTTCAGTACAAAGAGAAAGGAATGCTTCACGTTCTAAATCCAATAAATATTGCTCGTTAACTAAAGTAGGTTCAGATAAATCTCCACCAGCCATAACGTAAGCTAATTTATTTGCAATTTTCATATCGTGTTCTGAAATGTAGTTAGAGTCCTGCATAGAGTCTGTTCCTACTAAGAACATACCTAAAGCTTGTTTACCCAATACTTTTACATCAGTACGTTTTACAGGTTGTGTGTAACCAGAATTAGCCATTAACATCGCGTGTTGTTTTGCAACTGCTATTTGACGATCTTTATTTACAACCACCACATCTTTTCCTTTTTGAAGTAGGTTTAAATCGAAAGCTTCATAAGCTGAAGTCGATACTTTAGCCATACCAATAGTTAAGAAATGCTCTTGTAACACGTTAAGTTGTACGTCTCCTTTTTGGAAAAGATCTTGCGCTCTTAAAGCCATTTCTTTAGAACCACCACCACCAGGAATAACACCAACACCAAACTCTACAAGTCCCATGTAAGTTTCAGCTGCTGCAACTACTTTGTCTGCATGTAGTGATAATTCACATCCACCACCTAAAGCCATTCCGTGAGGCGCAGAGATAGTTGGGATAGAAGAGTATCGCATACGCATCATTGTGTCTTGGAAATATTTGATAGCCATGTTAAGCTCGTCATATTCTTGCTCTGCAGCCATCATGAAAATCATTCCGATGTTTGCACCAACCGAGAAGTTTGCAGCTTGGTTACCAACTACTAATCCAGCAAAATCTTTTTCGGCTAAATCAATAGCTTTATTTAAACCTGCAAGAACGTCTCCACCAATAGTATTCATTTTAGATTGGAATTCTACGTTAAGGATTCCGTCACCTAAATCTTCAACAACAACGCCAGAATTTTTAAATACCTCGTTTGTTTTTCTGATGTTATCTAAGATGATGAAACTATCTTGACCAGGAATTTTTGTTTGTGTTTTAGAAGGAATATCATAGAAATATGTTGCACCTTCTTTTACTGTATAAAAAGATGTACTTCCAGAAGCAATCATATCATTAACCCAAGCAGCTGGTTCTAATCCTTCGGCTTTCATTAATTCGATACCTTTTTCTACACCAATAGCATCCCAAATTTGAAATGGTCCGTGTTCCCAACCAAAACCAGCTTTCATAGCATCGTCAATTTTATAAACATCGTCTGAAATTTCTGGAATACGATTAGATACGTAAGCAAATAATGCAGTGAAGCTTTTTCTATAAAACTCACCAGCTTTATCTTTTCCTTTTACTAATACTTTAAAACGGTCAACAACTTTATCAATCGTTTTCGTAAGTTCTAAAGTTGCAAATTTTGCTCTTTTAGAAGGTCTATATTCTAAGGTGTTTAAGTCTAAAGCTAAAATTTCTTTTTTGCCCTCAGCAGAAACACTCTTTTTATAAAATCCTTGTTTAGTTTTACTTCCTAACCATTTGTTTTCCATCATGGTGTTGATGAAATCAGGTAATTCAAATAACTCTAAACGTTCGTCATTAGGACAGTTTTCTCTAATTCCGTTAGCCACGTGAACTAAAGTATCTAATCCAACAACATCTACTGTACGGAAGGTTGCAGATTTAGGACGACCAATTACTGGTCCTGATAATTTATCTACTTCTTCAATAGTTAAATCTAAATCTTTAACTGCATGGAATAAACTTTGTATGCTGAAAATACCAACTCTGTTTCCGATGAAAGCAGGTGTGTCTTTAGCAACAACAGAAGTTTTTCCTAAGAATTTTTCACCATATTCATTTAAAAACTCTAATACAGAAGCATCTGTATTTGGTCCTGGAATGATTTCGAATAATTTTAAGTAACGTGCTGGGTTGAAAAAGTGTGTTCCACAGAAATGTTTCTGGAAATCTTCACTACGTCCTTCGTTCATGAATTTAATTGGAATACCAGAAGTATTAGAGGTAATTAAAGTTCCTGGTGTTCTGTACTGTTCTAGTTTTTCAAAAACTTGTTGTTTAATATCAAGTCTTTCTACTACAACTTCCATAATCCAATCTACATCTGCTACTTTAGCAATGTCGTCTTCTAAATTACCTGTGGTAATGCGACTTGCAAAAGCTTGACTGTAAATAGGTGATGGTTTAGATTTTAGTGATGCAGTTAAGGCATCGTTTACTAATCTGTTTCTAACGACTTTGTCTTCTAAAGTTAGACCTTTAGCTTTTTCTTTGTCGTTTAATTCTCTAGGTACGATGTCTAATAATAGTACATCTACACCAATGTTGGCGAAGTGACAAGCGATACCGCTTCCCATAATTCCGGAACCAATAATGGCTACTTTTTTAATTCTACGTTTGCTCATGATTATTTTAAAGTGTGTTCTTTTTGATTGTAAATTTTTTTGTTAGAAATCATTTCGTTAATAGTTTCAGAAACTTCAAAAAAGTGTTTCAGTTTATCCTGAGGTATTTTACTTTTTATAGCCTCATTAAAAACAAGAACGCGTTCTCTTGCATCGTTTCTTTTTTCTTTTCCGTAAGGAGTTAAATATATCAAAACACCACGACCATCGTTAGGGTTAGGTTTACGCATAATTAAATCTAACTCTTCCATACGTTTAAGTATACGAGATAGACTTGTTGCTTCCATACCCATAATTGGTCCTAGTGATGTAGAAGGAGTCCCTTCGTCTTGATCTATGCTTAATAAAGTAAAACCAGTTGCCATTGTTGTACCAAATTTAGCAGCCTCTTCATTGTACATTTTGTTGACAGCTAACCAAGTGGTTCTTAGCATGTAATCAATGGTTTTGTCTTTCATATTGAAAACTCAATTAGTTTGTTACTTTCAAAGATAATAAAAATTTATTATGCATGCATAATAAATTTCAAAAAAATGTGCACAAAAAAAAGCTACCTAAAGATAGATAGCTTTTTTAAAATAACAATGTTTTTAATTGTAAAATATTGCTAACCAATTAATTGGTTGGTGATTATTTTTTACTAATGACCATAAATGTCATTGTACAATGCTTTATAACGTTCTTTAATAATTTTACGACGTAATTTTAAAGTAGGTGTAAGGTGACCTCCTTCAACCGTCCATGCTTCTGGTGTTAATCTAAATTGTTTAATCTTTTCCCATTTAGCAAAGTTTTCGTTTGCAGCATCAATTTCTTCTTGAAAACGAGCTACAACCTCAGGGTTAGTTACAATTTCTTCATTAGTACCTAATGTTTTGTTGTGTATTTTAGCCCAATCTCTTATAAAATCAAAATCTGGTTGTACAAATGCTGCTGGCATTTTTTCGCCTTCACCAATGACCATAATTTGATCTATAAATCTAGATTGCTTACATCTGTTTTCTAAAAGTTGTGGAGCAACATATTTACCACCTGAGGTTTTGAACATTTCTTTTTTACGATCTGTAATTTTTAAGAAACCTTCATTATCAATAACACCTATATCTCCTGTATGGAAAAAGCCATCTTTAATTACTTCTGCGGTTTTTGCATCATCTTTGTAATATCCCATCATGACTTGTGGGCCTTTTACACAAATTTCACCATCTTCAGCTATCTTAACTTCAGTACGATCCAGTAGTTTTCCTACTGTACCAATTTTAAATCCTCCGTCTCGCATATCATTAACAGATACAACAGGAGAGGTTTCGGTTAGTCCGTAGCCTTCCATAACACCAAATCCTGCTGCGTTAAATACACGAGCAAGTCTAGGTTGTAAGGCAGCACTACCTGATGCCATTACTGCAACTTCACCACCTAAAGCAGCTTTCCATTTACTGAAAATTAATTTATTAGCTAAGTTTAATTTTTGAGTATACCACCAGCCATTTTCTCCGTAAGGTTTATAATCTAAGCCAACTTCTACAGCCCAGAAAAATAATTTTTTCTTTATTCCTGTTAAATCAGTTCCTTTGGCAATAATTTTATCGTAAACTTTTTCCAAAAGTCTAGGTACAGCAGTCATCACTTGTGGTTTTACCTCTTGAGCATATTCGCTAATTTGATCAATAGGTGCATAATGTATTGAGGCACCACAATATTGGTATAAGTAAATAAGCATACGCTCATACACGTGGCAAAGCGGTAAAAAGCTTAAAGCTCTTGCTTTACCAAGCTCAATTGGTATGCGTTTAAAACTTTCTAGAGCATTACTAACAAGGTTGTCATGAGATAACATTACACCTTTTGGTCTTCCTGTAGTACCAGAAGTGTAAATTAATGTTGCTAAATCGCTGGCTTTAACTTTGTTTTTTAAATTTTCAACTTCATTTTGGTTAGATGTGTCTTTACCTAAATCTAAAACTTCTTGCCAATTTTTACAGTCTTCTAATTGATCAAAGCAATATACTTCTATTAAAGAAGGTACTTCTGATTTTATTTTTTTTACTTTATCATATACGTCTTGACAAGAAATGAAGCAATATTTAGCTTCAGAGTGGTTGAGTACGTATGCATAGTCTTCTTCAGAAATGGTTGGGTAAACAGGTACATTCTGTGCACCAAGTTGTAAAATACCAATATCCATGATATTCCATTCTGTGCGGTTTGTAGAAGATATTACCGCTATTTTGTCATTTTGAGAAATTCCTAACCTTAGTAGTCCTCTACTAATAGTATTTGCTTTTTCAATATATTCTTTAGTTGAAATAGATATCCATTTATCATCATATTTTGTTGATAAAGCTTTTTCAAGATTATATTTTTCAAGTTGATAGTAAGGAAAATCGAAGAGTCTAGTTATTTCTATCATTTGTTAGTTTGCGAAGTTAATGTTTTGCAAAGTATGAAATTTTATCTCGATTTCAAATAGTAGTTAAAAAAAGGAGCTGTAATTAAACAGCTCCTAAGCTAACTGATTGATAGCGTGAAAAAATGTTTTGATGATTTTTGTTTAATAACTAACTGTGTTTAAATGAATCCCTTAACTTCCATTTAAATTAAATAAATCACATTATTTCGAAGCTAAATTATGTAAAATCTATTTAAATAAAATGTAAATTTTCGTAAAAATTATTTTTTTAAATAATTTGATAGAAAAGGGGTTTTAGTATTAAAGTAGTCTGAAGGCTTTAAATTCATGAATAATTTAAAGTCTTTTGTAAAGTGAGAAAAATCGTAATATGCGTAATAATCAATTAATTGAGAGATAGGAGTGTTAGTAGTTTCGTACTTTCTCATAAGGCTTACAAACTTGAAAAGTTTAATGAATTTTAATGGTGTAAGGCCTATTGTTTTTTTAAACTGAGTTTCTAAATGTTTTTGAGATATTGGAAAAATTTTCAAAATTTCTTCAACATTTATTCTACCTTCTTTTTTATAAATAACATGAATAGCATCATCGACTAACTTCGTATTTTTACTTTCATATAATTCAAGTTTTAATAGTTTTTTTTCTATTTTATTAGCTAATTCTTCACCTGAAAATTCTTGTTTAAAAATAGGATCTAGTAATTGATATAGTTTTTGATCTACTTCAGATAGATTGATATGTTGGTCTGTAAATTTTGAAATATCTGTTTTTAAAATTTTATAAAGTGCAGTAGGGTGGAAGTTTATTCCAAAATTATAATATGGTTTTTGAGCAAGTAAAGTGTACGATTTGTATGATTGCCCAAAAACCACGATGCCTTTATTTTTAAAAATTTTATCATTGACACCTGTTTGTAATGGTAATTGAGATTTGAAAAATAAAATATGTGACTGCGCTGTAGGAATAATTCTAGAGCTTAATGGTGTACTTGATTGTTCAACATTAAGCTCGAAAAAATTTTGAATCAACTGGTTAGGTTTGCTACATTCAATGTATCTAAAATTCATTAATAGCTTTTTAAATTCAATGTGGTTATACTATAAACCTAATGATTTTTTTAAATTTCAGTATGGTTTTAGTCGTTTTTAACATTTATCCACTCTTTTGCATTTACAAAAGCTTCAATCCAAGGTGATACTTGATCTGTTCTATTGTTTGGGTAATTAGCCCAATTCCATTGAAAAGTTGAACGCTCAATGTGTGGCATCATTACTAAGTGACGACCAGTTTTATCACACAGCATAGCTGTATTAAAGTCTGATCCATTTGGATTAGCAGGATAACTGTTGTAGCCATATTTTGCTACAATATTGTAGTCAGATTCTGTTTTAGGAAGGTTAAATTTACCTTCACCATGACTTATCCAAACACCTAAAGTTGCATCTTTTAATGTAGATAACATTACAGAATTGTTATCTTGAACGGTAACAGAAGTAAAAGCACTTTCATGTTTTTTGGAGTCATTATGCAGCATTTTGCCATGTACATCATGTTCTGGATTTATTAATTCTAATTCCATAAATAATTGACATCCATTACAAATACCAACTGAAAGTGTATCTTCCCTATTAAAGAAGTCTTTAATAGCTTTATTAGCATTTGCATTATATTTAATTGCTCCAGCCCATCCTTTTGCAGAGCCTAAAACATCACTATTAGAAAACCCTCCAACAGCTCCTAAAAACTGAATGTCTTCTAGGGTTTCTCTTCCAGAAATTAAATCGGTCATATGTACATCCTTAACATCAAATCCTGCTAAGTACATGGCGTTTGCCATTTCACGCTCTGAGTTACTTCCTTTTTCACGTAAAATTGCAGCTTTTGGACGTGGTTTGCTAGAGTCAATTACAGGTAATTGTCCTGTAAACTGTTTTGGAAAACTATATTGTAATGGTTGTTGAGCATAATTTTTATAGCGAGCTTCAGCAAGATTATTTGCAGTTTGTTTTTGATCTAATAAATAAGATGTTTTATACCACATATCTCTTAATCTAGAGACTGTCATAGTAAAGACTTCAGCATCATTGATGATACTTAAAACATCAGTATCAGTTACTTTTCCTATGTTATTAAAAGTAATGTTAGCATCTTTAAGTACCTTTTCTATTGAAGCATCTTTAGATTGAAATACAATTCCTGAATTTTCTGCAAATAGTACTTTGTGTGAATCCTTTTCTTTTAAATCAGAAATATCTAATTCGGCTCCAAGATTAACATCAGCAAAACATAGCTCTAATAAAGTGGTAATTAAACCACCTGATGCAACATCATGTCCAGCAACAATTTGATTATCTTTTATTAAATTTTGAATGGTATTAAACACTGTTTTTACATAAGTAGCATCTTTAGTATTAGGCGTGTCATTACCGACTTTATTTAATACTTGAGCAAAACTACTTCCTCCTAATTTAAACTCGTCTTGAGAGATGTTTATATAATAAATATCACCTTCATTTTTCTTAAAAACAGGTTCTACAACTTGTTTAATATTGTTACAGTTTGCTGCAGCAGAAATGATTACTGTTCCAGGAGAAATAACCTCTTCTGTAGCATATTTTTGCTTCATTGATAACGAATCTTTTCCTGTTGGAATATTGATTCCTAAATCAATAGCATATTCAGATATTGCTTTTACCGCTTCGTATAATCTTGCATCTTCACCTTCGTTCTTACAAGGCCACATCCAATTGGCTGATAGAGATACAGATTGTAATCCATCTTTTAAAGGCGCCCAAATAATATTAGTCAAAGCTTCTGTAATACTGTTTCTACTTCCAGCAACAGGATTAATTAATCCTGAGATAGGAGAGTGTCCAATAGAGGTAGCAATACCTTCTTTACCGTTATAATCTAAAGCCATTACACCAACATTGTTTAATGGGATTTGTAATGGTCCAACACATTGCTGTTTTGCAACTTTACCACCAACACAACGATCTACTTTGTTTGTTAACCAGTCTTTACAAGCGACAGCTTCTAACTGTAATACTTGATCTAAATAGTTGTAAAATTCATCAGATTTGTAAGTAACATCGTTATAATTTCTGTTAATGGTATTGTCAGTCATTATAGTTTTTGGAGAACTTCCAAACATGTCTTCTAAGGCTAAATCCATTGGCTTGTCACCATTGGTTTTAGATTTAAAAGTAAACCTGTCGTTTCCGGTTACGTCACCAACAGTGTATATTGGAGATCTTTCTCGATCTGCAATTCTATTTAAAGTCTCTAAATGTTTTTCAGCAATTACTAATCCCATTCTTTCCTGAGATTCGTTACCAATAATTTCTTTAGCAGATAATGTTGGATCACCAACAGGTAATTTATCTAAATCTATTGTACCTCCTGTGTCTTCAACTAACTCTGAAAGACAATTTAAATGTCCTCCAGCTCCATGATCATGTATTGAAACAATAAAATTTTCTTCACTTTCTACCATGCCACGTACAGCATTGGCAGCACGTTTTTGCATTTCTGGATTGGATCTTTGTACTGCGTTTAGCTCAATACCTGTAGAGAACTCTCCAGTATCAGCAGAAGATACAGCAGCTCCACCCATACCAATTCGGTAGTTTTCACCACCTAAAATTACTATTTTATCACCAGTTTTTGGTGTGTCTTTTAATGCTTGGTCTGCTTTACCATAACCTATACCTCCAGCTTGCATGATGACTTTATCATAACCTAATTTACGAGGTTTTGCTGTTGGATTTGCGTCTGTATTTTCATCATGTTCAAAAGTTAGTACAGATCCGCAAATTAAGGGTTGTCCAAATTTATTACCAAAGTCTGATGCACCATTACTTGCTTTTATTAGAATGTCCATTGGTGTTTGGTACAACCAAGGACGAGCTTCCATAGTTTGTTCCCAAGGTCTTGCGTCTTCTAATCTTGAATATGAGGTCATGTATACAGCTGTTCCAGCTAATGGTAACGATCCTTTTCCTCCTGCTAAACGGTCTCTAATTTCTCCTCCAGATCCTGTTGCAGCTCCATTGAAAGGTTCTACTGTAGTAGGAAAGTTATGTGTTTCCGCTTTAAGCGAAATAACAGAATCATAATTTTTTGTAGTATAAAAATCAGGAATATCAGCACGTTGTGGTGCAAATTGCTCAACAGTTGGTCCTTTTATAAAAGCCACATTGTCTTTATAAGCAGAAACGATGTCGTTTGGATGTTGTTTTGAGGTTTCTTTAATTAGTTTAAAAAGAGAGGTTGGTTTTTCTTCTCCATCAATAATAAAAGTACCGTTAAATATTTTATGTCTACAGTGTTCTGAGTTTACTTGGCTAAATCCAAAAACTTCAGAATCTGTTAAAGGTCTTTCAATTTTTTTAGAAACACCTTCAAGGTATTCAATTTCTTCATCATTTAAAGCTAAACCTTCTTTAACATTATAAGCAGCAATGTCTTCAATGTTTAAAATAGGTTCAGGCTTAACATCTATATTAAAAGCGGTTTGTGATAAGCTGTTGTATTTTTCAGAAATCATCGGGTCAAATCCTTTGAAGTCTTTGTCGCATGCCTCAAATTCTTCAATTCTAAGGATGCCTTCAATACCCATGTTTTGGGTGATTTCTACAGCGTTAGTACTCCAAGGAGTTATCATTGCAGCTCTTGGTCCAACAAAAAAAGCATCTAAAGATGCTTGTTCTATTTTTGGTTGGTCGCCAAATAACCATGTCAATTTTGAGATGGTGTCGGTTGATAATTCTTTTGTTGCTTGAACAGCAAATACTTTACTGTTTTGGTTTCCGAAGAAATGAATCATTATATGTTTAGTTTGAGTGTTGTTTATAATAAAGACACAAATTTAGCTTTTTTAGTTAAATTTTGCGCTTAAAAAGGAGACTTAATTTAATAGTTGTTCACGATTTTATTAACCATAAAAAAAAGCGATTCAGTTTAGAATCGCTTTTTTTTAGTGAAGATTTTACGGAATTTAGCTTTTTACTAGTTTTTTAGTAATGCTATTTCCGTTGGCTGTTTCTAGTTTTATGATGTAAACTCCTTTTTTTAAATTTGCAACGCTAACTTTGCTATTAGTTTGAGTTACATTTCCTGTAAGAATTACTTTACCTAATATGTCGTATATTTTGTAATTTGTATCTTGATTTGTATCAATATTTAAACTAGATCCATTAATGGGATTAGGATAAATTTTTGTTTTATTTAAATTAAAGTCTTTAGTGCTTAATAAGCTGTAACAAGTCCATTGTAAATTGTCAATAGCAACTCTAGCACCATTAGTAGCGTCATCATCCTTAATTAAAAGTGTTATATCACCTTCTATATTAATGTCCGTAATTGTTGTGGTTTGAACAGTGTCATTGTATGCTATATCTCCTTTTAAAACACCGTTTACATATATACTTAATACACCACCAGAACCTGAAAATACTTGTTGTGTTGTCATTGTTAAGTCTGCTATTCCTCCGGAAATTACAGGAGAGGTCAAAGTTCCATTACTATTAGTTCTCGTGTCTATTACGATAGCTCTAGATCCATTAATGGATTGATCTGTTCTAGATCTAGTTGCATTCCAAACACCATAACCATCGGTCCAAGTTCTGTCACTGTATGAACTGCTATTATCAGGAATGGTCTCAAAATCTTGATTTACAGGGTTAATACAGTTTGAATCTACAGGAGCTGCAGAAAGTGTTGTAGCAGTGTCTGTATTACTTTGTCCAGATTCATTGTTTGATGCGTCTTTAGCAACTACAGAAAATGTATATGTAGTTTCTGGGTCTAATCCTGTAACAATGTAAGTTGTCGTATTGTTATTTGTTGATGCATATATAACACCATCAAGATAAATAATGTATGTAGTAACTCCTGTGTCGTCTGTTGAGGCACTCCAATTAAGATCAACACTCGTTTCGGTTGGATTATTAGCTACTAAATTAGTAGGGTCTGTTGGTGCTTGTGTGTCGGCTGGAGGTTGTTCTCCCCATCTGTTTTCTGCAGGAATTCCTCCCCATATAACAGTTGCTAAATATGGATTGTCAATAAATGGATTTCGATTACCTTGTGCATATGTGTTAGATAAATCACCATGAAAAGAATTTCTATTGTCTTCTATTAATGACACAGGGTCTTCTGCATTCCATTGTAACAATAAATCTACCATATTAGGGTCAATACTATTAGTAGTTCCATCTACAGCAAAATAAGGAAGGCATTGTGAGCCATATCGTGTATACATATACATGATAATTCTAGCAGCATCACCTTTAAATTCATCACCAGCATACCATAAACTAGAACTATTACTAGTGTTTCCAGCATTACCAGAACCAGCAGCAAATTTTTTATTACCGCGATTTGAGTTCATTTGAACATCAGAAGGTCTCAAATTATGCCCATCAGCATAAGGTGGGCCAGATGTACCAGAACTATTTAGGCTAGGATTTGCTAATGAATTTGGAAAAACATGCTCTCTATTCCATTCTCCATTGTCACCTCCTGTTAAATTTTTATTTCTAGTTCTATCAGTAACACCATTTCCATCAGTATCACTGTATCCATAAAATAAAATAACGTTATTTGGGTTGTCAATATCTTCGTCTGTGACTTTACTTGCTTCCCATATACCTGGTGTATAGCTTAAACTATTTGTGTGTTTTACAGCTGTAGTCACAGCTAAGTCATTAAATAAATCTAATTGAGTTTTTGTAAAATCTACATCACTATAATATGCTTGAAGCTCTGCAGGTGGAGTTAATTGACCGTAACTTAACGAAGAAATTAAAAATAAAATTAATAAGTAAAAGTGTTTCATAGTAGTTGTGTGTAGTTGTAATTTATTTTTTTTCTAATAAAGCCATATAAAATCCATCAAAACCTGATTGATGGGATAGTATTTTATTGTCTTTTACAAGTGTAAAATCTTTACCGCTTTCTGAGTTTAAAAATTTAGTAACCTGTTCTTGATTTTCTGATGGTAAGATAGAGCATGTGGCATACACTAATTTACCTCCAGATTTTACCATACGCGAGTAAGTACTTAATATTTCGGCTTGAGTTTGTTTTATTTTTTCAATAAACTCAGGTTGCATTTTCCATTTAGCATCAGGATTACGACGTAAAACACCTAATCCAGAGCAAGGAGCGTCTATTAAAACACGATCTGCTTTGTCATAAAGTTTTTTAATGACTTTAGTAGACTCAATATGACGTGGCTCAATGTTATGTGCACCATTACGTTTAGCACGACGCTTAAGTTCTTTTAGCTTATTATCGTATATATCTAAAGCAATAATTTGACCTTTGTTTTCCATTAAAGCAGCAAGGTGTAACGTTTTACCTCCAGCTCCAGCACAAGTATCTACAACACGCATACCTGGTTGTACGTCTAAATATTCTGCAACTAATTGAGAAGAGGCATCTTGTACTTCAAAATGACCATTTTGAAAAGCTTCAGTAGTAAATACATTACCACGTTCGGCTAGTTTTAAAGCAGTTGGATGTTTTGCTATTTCTTCAGTTTCAATATCTAAATCAAACAACTCAGCTTTTAGCTTTTCTTTAGTCGTCTTAAGTGTGTTGACTCTCAAAATTACGTCAGCTTGTTGGTTTAAAGCAGTTGCTTCTTTAGTCCAAACCGCTTCGCCTAACTCTTTAGCAGCTAACTCATCCATCCAATCTGGAAAAGATTCTTTGATTTTTCTTACTTTAGATAATTCGTCAAAACGACCTTTAATTTTTCTAGTAGGTGTATTTTCAAAATACTTCCAATCAGGTAAGGTTATTCCTTTTAAGGTTGCCCAAACAGCAAACATACGCCAGATGTCGTCTCTGCTAAAAGGTTCTTTTACTTCTGCGATTTCAGCATATAAGCGTTTCCAACGGACAATATCGTAAGTGGTTTCTGCAACAAAACCTCTGTCACGACTTCCCCAACGTTTATCACGTTTTAATAATTGTTGTACTACTTTATCTGCATATTTACCTTCGTTGAAAATTAATAATAATCCATCAACGGTAGCAAAGCATAAGTTTCTGTGTAAGCGCATTTTTTAAGTTTTAAAAGCGTGCAAAGTTACGTTAAATAACACAAATTAGTATTGCTTTTTTGTTATAAGATGACTAGTTTTATAAATAAAACTAAAAAAATATCTAATAGCGTAAGTTTTTGGATTAGATTGCATCTAATATTTATTAATAGCACAATTAAAAATTTTTGACCGAAAACCAATTTATAGAAGCCCTTAAAACTCAATCTAGAGCAGCTTTTACCAAGCTGTTGAACGATTATGAGCAAAAAGTATTTGGGACTTGCTTGTCATTTGTGCCAAATAAGGAAGATGCAGAAGATATTGCGCAAGAGGTATTTGTTGAGGTATTTAATTCTATTAATAAATTTAAAGGAGACTCTAAATTATCTACTTGGATTTACAGAATAACAACTAATAAGTGTCTTGAGTTGATCAGAAAACGAAAAACTAAAAAGCGTTTTGCCTTTTTACAATCGTTATCAGGTGATGATTATACATTAGATAAAGCTAGTTATTTTACAGAGATTAATCATCCTGGTTTGGTTTTAGAGCAAAAAGAAATTAGTGAAACTTTATTTTTAGCAATCAATAAATTACCTGAGACACAAAGGTTAGTATTCACTTTAAATAAGATTGATGATAAAAGCTATAAGGAAATTGCTGAGATTACTAATAAAAGTATTGGATCTATTGAGTCATTATTATTTAGAGCAAAAAAGAATTTACAAAACATTTTAGAAGAATTTTATAAAAGTCAAATGTAGACGCAAGTTTTTAAAAACTATAGCATCTAATACTATACAATTATGAAAACAGATAAAAACATACAAGATAAAGTGAATCAAACACTTGATGTGGTTGAAAGCTTACAGCAAGTTAAAGTTTCTCCTTTTTTTAAAGATCAAACGTTGCAACGTTTATTTGATAAAGAAGAAGAAAAACAGACTTTTTGGAGTTGGTTTACACCTCAATTACAACTAGCAGCTTTAGTTTGTATATTAGCAGTAAATGTTTATACTATAACGCAAATTAAAAATTCAGTATACGAATCTTCGGTGTCTACTTTTGCATCAGATTACGGATTAGACACTTCAACAGAAGACACATTATTTAATTTATAAAAATGAAAAAAAATACAATTTTATACCTGCTTCTTTTGGTATTAATAATAATGAATGTGTTTTTCTTAATAAATTATTTAGGAAGACCAAATCATAAAGGTCCAAGAGAATCTAGTGATTTTATAGTTTCTGAATTAAATTTTAACGACTCACAATTACAGCAATTTAAAACGTCCGAAGCCAAACATATGGAAGTTATGAGACGTTTTGGAGACCAACTTAAGTCAGATAAAGATCAATTGTTTAACGCCATGCAGCAGCCAAACATAGACACTAAAGTTATTGATGGTTTATTTGAATCTATTGCTAAAAAAGAAACAACTAAAGAAAAAGAGATGTTTTACAGATTGCGTCGCATTTACCAGATATGTAATGAAGAACAAAAAAATCGATTTACAGAAATAATAAAAAACGCAAGACAATTTGATGGTCAACGACCACCAGGACCAAGTCAAAGACAATAACATTAAAACAATAGAGACCTTCAGTAAAACGAAGGTCTTTTTTTGTGTTTTAATTAACATAAGCTAGCACAAGTAAATAGTTAATACTTCATCTAAAACTATATAACAAAACAATTTAATGATGAAACAACAAGCAATAAAAACAGGAATATTAATATTTGGATTAACAGTATTCAATTTAACTAATGCTAAAGCGCAATCACAAGATAGAGCAAAAAGAACTCCTCCAACATTTAGTGAATTATTAAAAGAGTTGGATACAGATGAAGATGGTAAATTATCTAAAACTGAAATTAAGGGACCATTAAAAGAAAGCTTTACAGAAATTGATACTGATGAAGATGGGTTTATTAGTGAAGAAGAATTTAAAAAAGCACCAAAACCAAAACGAAGAGAACGTAATTAAAATTTAATATTAAACGTTTATAAAAAAAAAGTAATCTTTATAAAAAAAACTAACCAAAATGAAACAAAATATTAAAACAGCAATCACAATTTTTTCAATGGTATTATGCTTTAACGTATTTGCTCAAGGACCTCCAGGTGGAGGGCAAGGAGGTGGACGTGGTCAAGGTGGTGGAAGAGGTCAAGGTAAACAAAAACCAGATGCTTCAAAAATAATGGAATTACTAGATAAAAATGGTGATGATGTTATAGATAAAGAAGAGGCATCCAATGATAAAAAGGGTAAAATATCAGAGCAATTTGATACTATAGATTTTAATGAAGATGGTGTTATTGACTTAGAAGAATTAGAAGCTGTAATTAATAGTGATAAATCCAGAAAAATTTCGGCTAAAAGAGTTTTAAAAGAAGTAGATGATAATGATGATGGTACTTTAAACAAGCTTGAAGTTGCAGCACAACAAAGACAAGAATTATCAGAACATTTTAGTGAAATAGATACAAATAGTGACGGAGAATTGGATTTAGAAGAGTTAAAAGTATTTTATGAAAATACCCAAGACAACTCTAAAAAAAGAAAAAGAAGAGATTAATTTAATTTTTACGCAAGTATTTTTTTAATGTAGCATCTAAATTATATAGTTATAAATTAAAACATTTTATTACATGAAATTATTTTTTAAACCCTTTGTAGTCGTATTAAGTATAGTATTAACTACCAATGCTTGTGATAGTAATGATGATTCATCAACAGATACATCAGACTCAGTAAGTACAGATGACACAGTAACAGAGCTTCATGCTGCTTTTGAAGCATTTAACACAGATGCTACAGACATTTATTTGTCAAATAATGGTGCAACTGTTACTATTGAAACTACAGGATTGCCAAATCATGAAACAGTATATTGGGGAGAAGGACATGATTTATACTTAGACGAACCTAGTGTAGAAACAACACCTTCAATAATGTCAAGTAATAATAACGCAACAACAATAACAGTAGATGCTATACCTGATTTAACAGGTAGTTCAGTAGCAACAAATTTTGATACTATTGGGATAGCTGTTAGTGGTGCTTCAATTTTTAACGATCAAGAAGGTGGTGGACCACTTGATGCAGCTGCAGCAAGTTTAGATTGGACAGGTGCACACATTGGTCCTGGTGTTTATCACTATCATTTAGAGCCAAAAGCATTCTCTAATGACGATGACGCTTTAGTGGGTGTTTTACTAGATGGTGTGTTTTTATATGGTCGTAAGTGTAATAATTTAGGGACTTACCCTTCAGATTTAGATGCCTCAGGTGGTCACACATCAGTTACTCAATATACAGATGGAGAAGAAGAATATCACTATCATATTATTAATGAGTTATACTCAACAACTGGTTCATATCTTGCTTTTGCAGGACCATATCAAGGTTATTAAAAAAAAATGAAAGTTTATAAACTTTTTTTTATTATATTAGTTTTTTTAATTGTTAGTTGTAATACTAATACAACTTCAAACAGCAATTATAAAGTAAGTGTAGTAAATGTAGCATCAATTGATGCAGACAAAAATGTAATTAAAGATAGTTTATCGTTAGACGGAAACACAGGAGTGTGGTTCTATAAAGGTCAACCGTATACTGGCTATGCCATAAGATTACATAAAAATAATAAGTTAAAAGAAAAAACAGGCTTCTTAAACGGAAAAAAAGAAGGCGTGTATTGTGTTTGGTTTGAAAATAGTGTACTAAAATTACAGTCACATTACAAACAAAACGTGTTAGAAGGTAGTTATAAAACCTGGTGGCAAAACGGAACTTTAGCTTTAGATTGTAAGTATGTTAATGGAGCAGTAAATGGTGAAGCTTTATCATGGTACAATACTGGTCAATTATCAAAACAAAGGCAATTAGCTAATGGTAAAGAAGATGGTTTACAAAAAGCTTGGTTAAAAAACGGAAAGCTTTATGTAAATTATGAGGCTAAAAACGGAAGAATTTTTGGTATGAGACGAGCTAACTCTTGTTTTAAACTAGAAGACGAAGTTGTAGTACTAGATAAAAAAGAATAATGAAACAGTTTTTAATACTCTTATTAATCATTTTTACTAGTTGCGATAGTAAAGTAAAAAAAGAAACTATTGTTATAGAAGAAAATAGTAGGACAGACTATTTACCGTATTATAATGATGAGTCTTTTACACCAAATTGGTTAACACCAAATAGTGATGCAGAGAGGGATTTTCATAAAATACCAGAGTTTTCATTAATAAACCAACTAGGAGATACAATTACGCAAAGTACATTTAAGGGCAAAATTTATGTTACGGATTTCTTTTTTGCCACTTGTCCAGGAATCTGTCCCAAAATGACTGGTAACATGGCAAAAATACAAGAGGCATTTAAAGATGATGATGAGGTGTTATTACTGTCACATTCTGTGACACCAACTATAGATACTGTAGCTGTTTTAAAAAAATATGCAACAGATTATAACGTAAAAGATAATAAATGGCACCTTGTTACAGGTGATAAAAATGAAATATATAATTTAGGAAGAGAACAATATTTTGTCGAAAATGATTTAGGTGAAAGTAAAGATATTAATGATTTTTTACACACCGAAAATTTTTTACTAATAGACAAACAAAAACATATTAGAGGAATTTATAATGGATTAAACAGAGCTTCAATAGCCCAATTAATCACAGATATAAAAACCTTAAAGCATGAAGGTAAATAATTTTGGTTGATTATTTTTTTTGAAAAGCTTCGCTGTAATGGTGGAGCTTTTCTATTTTTATGAAAATTTAAAACATGAAACATACACTATATATTGTACTGAGCTTAACATTAACAATAAGTTTACTAAGTTGTGGAGCTGGCCAAAACAAATCAGAATTTAATACAGAACAAAAAAGCTTCTCTTCTGTTAATATTGAAGTTTTAATTGAAGAACAGACTCTTAATGTAAGAGCTATTGAAATAATGGATACTATTGGTTTAGCTTATTTAACCTCTGATGGTAAATTTGGAATGTATTTTCATAATGATGCACCAGAGTTTAATGCAGTTAAAGATCTTTTTCCTATTCAAATAACACACGATACTATTACACCTAATTTTAGAGCTCTTGCTCTTGCTAATAATAAAGGTTACGGTTTAAGTATTGGGTCACCTGCTTTGGTTTTTAACCTTGATGTAGATTTGCATAAAAATAAAGTGGTTTATCAAGAAAATCATAGCAAAGCGTTTTATGATTCGATGGAATTTTGGAATGACGAAGAAGGGATTGCAATTGGAGATCCTATAGATAATTGTCTAAGCATAATTATAACTAGAGACAAAGGTAAATCTTGGACTAAAATACCTTGTAGTAAGCTGCCTGAGGCAAAACCTGGTGAAGCTGCTTTTGCTGCAAGTGACACCAATATTGCTATAGTTGGAGATAACACTTGGGTTGCTACAGGAGGTAAAGCAAGTCGTGTTATGTTTTCACCAGATAAAGGAATGACTTGGGAAGTGTTTAATACTCCAATTATTCAAGGCTTAGAAACTACGGGAATGTATAGTATAGATTTTTATGACCAAAACAATGGTTTTGCTATTGGTGGAGATTACACAAAAGCAGAGGATAACGTAGCTAATAAAATTATAACTAAAGATGGAGGGAAAACTTGGAAAACAGTTTCTGATGGAGTAGGACCAGGTTACAGAAGTTGTGTTAAGTATGTGCCAAATAGTAATGCCAAACAACTAGTTGCTATTGGTTTTAAAGGTATAGATTATAGTGGTGATGCAGGACATACTTGGACGCACTTAAGTGACGATGGTTATTATACATTACGATTTGTAAATGATAGTACAGCTTATACTGCTGGAAATAAAAGGATTAGTAAACTTAGTTTTAAGTAGACTAATTATAAAAAGTAACACTCCATATTAGACAATAAAAAAGAAGCTATTTGGCTTCTTTTTTATTCTTAATTTTTTCGGTGTCTACCTCGATATTCTTCAATCATTTTTTTCTTAAATGTACGTTCTGAATTAAATAATAGTACAATTTTCTTGTAGCTTATAATTTTAGAAAGTTTAGCGACGTAATCTTTATCCATTTTAAATTTAGTAGCTTCTAATTCTTGCATTTCTTTTACAAGTTGTTCTGCTTGACTTTCTGTTAGTTTTTGTGCATCAACACGTTTTCTTTTTTCAGAATAGGATTCACGTATTTTGTGTCGCTCCTCTTCAAACTTGTTATAAATAGGCCAAAAAGCTTCAGCTTCTTTAGTTGTTAAATCTAATTGCTCTGTAATATGAGCAACTTTAAGAGCTTTAATTTTTTCGTGTTGTTTTTCTTTGTCTCTCTGTGCAAAAGCACTAAAAGAAAACAATAAAACTAGTGCTATTAATATGTTTTTTTTCATTTTCAATTTTTTTTATTCTTGATAAAAGTCGTTTAAATCTATATCATCTAAATAATCGTCAACCTCTATAGTATTATAATCAATAAAATCTGTTTGGGATAATTCTGTGTCATTAATTAAAAGGCTTAAATCATTTAATTCAATTTCGTCTAAAATATAATTTTCAACAGTATCAGTATCTAAGGCATTTAATGTTGTTGGAGATGATTTAAATAAATTCAGGTTATAAAATAACATCAATGCAGCTGCAATACTAGATACAGATAGTAATGTTTTTTTTGTAAATAATTTATAAACTTTTGGTTCTGGTTTATTTATTTTAGATAATACTGAAGCTTCAATAGTATCAAAATAGTCTTCAGGAACCTTAAATCCAGAGTATTTAGATTGGGTTTCTAAATGTATTTGTGTAAGCATTTTGTCTTCTAATCCTTCAAAATAATTTTCAGGAATTTTAAAGCCAGAAGCTTGTGTTGTATTTAATTGTTTCTTTTTCATTGTATTAATAGGACTTTAAAAAAGTAAAATAGTTTAATTGTCTTTTAAATAGGTTTCAATTTTTTTTGCTGCAATGTGGTAAGAGGCTTTTAAAGCGCCTTCGCTAGTCTCTAAAATTTCTGACAATTCGTTGTATTTTAATTCTTGAAAATATTTCATATTAAAAACTAATTGTTGTTTTTCTGGAAGTGTTGCAATAGCTTTTTGAAGTTTTAATTGAATATCATCGCCTTCAAAATACACATCAGATTGTAAACTATCTATAGCTAATTGATTAACTTCTTCATTACTGCTGTTTTTTATTCTAGAATTTCGTTTTATATGAGTTAATGCTTCGTTAGTTGCAATTCTATACATCCACGAATATAATTTACTATCACCTTTAAAAGAATTTATGTTTTTAAAAATTTTTATAAAGGTATTTTGTAAAACATCATCTGTATCATCATGAGATTTTACAATATGACGAATGTGCCAATACAAACGCTCTTTATAAAGCGATATTAGTTTTTTAAATGCTGCATTTTTGTCTTTTTCAGACTGTAATTCTTGCAGTAAAAGTGTTTCTTCTTGTAACATACATTAAGTTAGACTGTAATTTAGCACAAAAGTTTAATTTAAAAAAGTAAGAATAATCTTGTTGTTTAAAGTGTTGTTTTTTAGTTGATTGAATCGGTTGATACGATTAAGAGTTGTGTTTTAACGATTAAGCGTTTTTTTTTCTTGTTTAGTGTTAAAAAAGGTTTACTTTTGTCTTGTAAGCGTATTTATGTTGTTAGCCCCAAATCTAACAACTGATAAAAAAAAGGATAAACAATTGTTTATCCTTTTTTTGATTTATATATATTGTAATTATTCAAAGCTTTGCATTTCTACCAGCTTTTTATACATTCCGTTTTTATCTAATAGTTGAGTGTGTGTACCTTGTTCTACAATTTCTCCTTTTTGCATCACAATAATTTGATCTGCATTTTGTATGGTTGATAGCCTGTGTGCAATAACAATAGATGTTCTGTTTTTCATCATATTTTCTAAAGCAACTTGGACTAAACGCTCACTTTCAGTGTCTAAAGCAGAGGTAGCTTCATCTAATATCATAATTGGAGGGTTTTTAAGTACAGCTCTTGCAATACTTAAACGTTGTTTTTGTCCACCAGAAAAATTATTTCCAGCATCTCCAACATTTGTTTCTATACCGTTTGGTAATTCGCTAACAAACTCCCAAGCATTTGCAATTTTCAAAGCGTCAATAATTTGGTCTTCGGTTGCATCAGGTTTACCAATTAATATATTATTTTTTATGGTGTCATTAAATAAAATTGAGTCTTGTGTTACTAAGCCCATTAGATTACGTAATGATTTTTTTGTCACCTTTTTTATGTCATTACCATCTACAGAAATTGTTCCTTTATTAATATCGTAAAATCTTGTTACAAGATTAGCAATTGTACTTTTACCACTTCCAGATTGTCCAACTAGTGCTATAGTTTTTCCTTTAGGAACTTTGATGCTAAAGTTTTTTAATACATAGTCGTCATCATATTTAAAAGAAATGTTATCAACTTTTAACTCATTTTCAAAAGTATTTAACACAGTAGCGTTAAGTAGGTCTGGTAATGTGTCTTCTTCATGTAAAATTTCAAATACACGATCGGCTGCTGCAATTCCATTTTTAACCTTATAAGAAGCTTTACTTATAGCTTTTGCAGGTGTTAATATAGCATATGCTAATCCCATAAAAGCTAAAAAATCGGTTCCTTTTATTACATTTTCAACTAAAACTAGTTGTCCTCCATACCATAATAATACAGCTATAGTAGCTATACCTAAGACTTCACTTACAGGTCCAGCAAGATTGTTTTTAACGCCTATTTTATTGGCTAATTTTAAAATTCTGTCTGCAGAATTAGTGAATTTTTGATTAAAAATAGTTTCAGAATTATAACTTTTTACAATTTTTAACCCAGTTAAAGATTCTTCAACTATAGAAATCAATCGACCTCCTTCTTGCTGAGCTTTAAGAGAATTACTTTTTAAACTTTTTCCTAATCTAGAAATTAAAAATCCTGCTACAGGAATAAATAATAGTACAAATAAAGTTAGTTTCCAGCTGAAGGAAAACATGAAAATTAAAGAAAATATTATAGTTGCTGGTTCTCTTACTATTAATTCTAATGCGATGAAAAAGGAATTTTGCATTTCATTTATATCACCTAAAATTCTAGCCATTACATCTCCTTTTTGTCTTTTAGAATAAAAAGCTAATGGTAAACTGATTATTTTTTGATACATCTGTTTTCTTAAATCTGTCAGAATTCCATTTTTTAGATACATCATATGTTGCATAGAGAAGTATCCAAACAGATTTTTAAGTAAAAAAGTAGAGATCACCAAAGCTATAACTATAACTAATGCCATTTGTGCGTTTCCAGCTTCTAAATAACGACTTACATTATAATTTAATAATTGTTCTCCGTAATCTTTAATACCAGATAGGCCTGTCCAAACAGGAGCTTTATTAACTATTGTAGTTTTATCAAATAAGACGTTTAGCATTGGTATTAATGATACAAATGCTAAGGCACTGAATAAAGCATATAATAAATTAAAAAGCACATTAAAAAAAACGTGCTTTTTAAACTTTTTTATAAAAGGGTAAAGTTGATCTATTATTTTTTTCATGAAATTATAATTGCATATCTTTTAATATAGCATCAATCTTTGATTCCAATTTCTGTTCCGTAGCTTCAAAATCTGACACATTGTCTAAAGTAGTATTGACGCTAATGTAAAATTTTATTTTAGGCTCTGTACCACTTGGTCTTAAGGCTATTTTGCTTCCGTCTTCAGTATAATAAATTAATACATTTGATTTAGGGATATCAATAGTGCTTGTAGTATTGTTTATAGTATTTTTTGATTCAGATAATTGATAATCTTCAATTTTAACAACTTTAGATCCATTAACGGTCGTTAATGGGTTTTCTCTTGCATCAATCATCATTTGCTTGATTTCTTGTGCGCCTTCAATACCTTTTTTAGTCATTGATATTAGTCTTTCTTTATAAAAGCCATGTTTTGTATATAAGGTTATTAGTTCTTTATAAAAGCTACTACCTTTTGCTTTGGCTTGTGCAGCAATTTCGCAAGCTAATAGTGCAGATGTTACTGCATCTTTATCACGCACAAAATCACCAACCATAAATCCAAAACTTTCTTCTCCACCACCAATAAATTCTTGGTCCGGAAAATCTTTAATCATTTTAGCAATCCATTTAAATCCTGTTAAACCTACTTTACATTCTACATTATATGCTTTAGCTAAAGCAGACATCATTGGAGTAGATACAATTGTACTTCCTATAAATTGATTGTTATTAATTTTATTATTGTTTTTCCATTGGTCTAATAAAAACTGAGTCATCATGACCATGGTTTGGTTTCCATTTAATAAAATCATTTTATTATCCAACCCTCTAACAGCAATACCAACTCTGTCGCTATCAGGATCTGTACCAATAACGATGTCTCCATCTACTTTTTTAGCTAATTCTAAAGCCATTTTTAATGCTTCAGGTTCTTCTGGATTTGGAGATTTTACAGTTGGGAAATCTCCATTAGGTTCGCGTTGTTCTTCAACAATATGTACGTTGTTATAACCAGCACGTTTAAAGGTTTCTGGTATGGTTGTAATTGATGTACCATGTAATGATGTAAAAACAACATTTAAATTGTCTTTGTCTTTTTGTTGTGTGTCAAAACTTCCGTTTTTTACTGAAGCATCAATAAACACATCATCAACTTCTTGTCCAATATACTCTATTAATTCAGGCTTAGCTTCAAATTTAATTTCAGCATAATCTAAAGCGTTAATAATATTAATTATTTGTGCATCTTGAGGTGGTACTAATTGTCCACCATCTTGCCAATATACTTTGTAACCATTGTATTCTGGAGGATTGTGTGATGCTGTAAGTACAATACCACAATGACAATCTAAGTGTTTTAAGGCAAAAGATAACTCTGGAGTAGGACGTAGGTCTTCAAATAAATAGACTTTTATATTATTTGCAGAAAAAACATCTGCAACGACTTTAGCTAAACTTTTACTATTGTGTCTGCAATCAAAAGCTATAGCTACTTTATGGTCTTCTCCAGGAAAAACGGTTTGCATATAATTGCTAATGCCTTGTGTGTTTTTACCTAGTGTGTATTTGTTAATACGGTTTGTACCAATACCCATTACACCACGCATACCTCCTGTACCAAACTCTAAGTCTTTATAAAAACTTTCATTTAGCTCATTAGGTTGTGTCGCTATTAGGTTTTTTATATGGTCTTGTGTGTCTTTGTCAAAAGTTGGTGTAAGCCAAGTGTTTACTCGGTTTAAAAGTTCTGGTTCAATATGTCTCATAGGTTTACTTTTTTAATACTTGGTGATTGTATAAACTATTGATTAAGTGCTAGTAATAATGTGTTTTACTCACCTAAATTTAAGGATTCTTTAATTAAATAGCGTTTTTTTTCTGATTTTTGACGTAAAATTATTTCACCTAAAAAACCAGCCACAAAAAACTGAGATCCTAATATCATGGTAACTAATGCTAGATAAAATTGTGGTCTTTGGGTAATTAGTCTGCCAGAGGTGTTAAAAAACAGTTTGTCTATTCCTAAATACAAAGCAAAAACAAGTCCTAAACCAAACATAATAACGCCTAAAGCACCAAATAGATGCATTGGTCTTTTTCCAAATCTAGATAAAAACCAAATAGTTATTAAGTCTAAAAAACCATTAACAAAACGGTCCATTCCAAATTTAGTTTCACCATATTTTCTGGCTTGATGTTGGACTATTTTTTCGCCAATATTAGAAAAACCAGCATTTTTAGCTAAAACAGGAATGTATCTGTGCATTTCTCCGTTTACATCAATGTTTTTAACAACATCTTTATGGTAAGCTTTAAGTCCGCAATTAAAGTCATTAAGTTGGACACCTGAAGTTTTTCTTGCTGCCCAATTAAATAATTTAGAAGGTAAGTTTTTAGTTAACTTATTATCGTAACGCTTTTTTTTCCATCCAGAAACTAACTCAAATCCTTGGTTAGTAATCATGTTGTAAAGTTTTGGTATTTCGTCTGGATTATCTTGTAAGTCGGCATCCATAGTAATAATAACGTCACCTTCAGCTTTAGCAAATCCAGCGTGTAATGCTTGAGATTTTCCAAAGTTTTTTAAAAATCTAATACCTTTTACATTGCTATCTTTAGCTTGTAGAGCAGTAATAGTTTTCCAGGATTGGTCTGTACTACCATCGTCGATAAAAAGTATTTCATATGAAAAACCATTGGATTGCATTACATTTGCTATCCAATGGTGTAACTCTGTTAAAGATTCTTCTTCGTTAAGTAGTGGTATGACTACTGATATGTTCATAATTTAATTTGAAAAATATTTTCAAATATAAAGTTATTATTCGCTTTTAAGAACTAAACCAGTTATTAAAGATACTATCAATCCAAATATAAGTGACCCAATGACACTCATTGTTGCAATGAAACCTGCTGAACTTAAAATGTCAAGCATACCCATAGCTGCATCAGCGTCCTCAGAACTCATATTTGCAGATTGTTTTTGTAATTCAATTATTTGAATTTGTTTCATAGCATCAATAAATTCAGGTTGAATATATGTGTAGTGCAAATAAGTATAAATAGCAACTAATAGGCCTCCAATAGCAGCTGTTCCTAATCCTGTTTTTAAAGCTTGTCCAAGGGTTAAATAATTATTATTAGTCTTTTTGTAAGCAATAATTGCTAAAACAAAGACAGCTATTGTTCCTAGCACATTAATTGTAGCTATTGCAAAGTTTTTTTCCATATTTGTAGCATACAGTATTATAATTATTGCTACTGAAAATAAGGCGTAGTACAATCCATAATTGATTGCTATAGGTTTAATTGACATGTTTTGGTTGTCCATATTTAAAATTTTAAGTTTGTATTATATTACATAAGTATAAATGTACAATAAAACGTTACAAATTTTAACAATAAAATTTTTTAAAAAATTAGTTGTAGGTTTGTAAAAATTACTTAAATTTGCACCTCGAATTTAGTTAAGATAAAAAGCATTTAGCGATGAAAAAAGGTATACATCCAGAAAATTATAGAATGGTAGCATTTAAAGACATGTCAAATGACGACGTATTTTTAACTAAGTCTACTGCAAACACTAACGAAACTATTGAAGTTGATGGTGTTGAGTATCCAGTAATAAAAATGGAAATTTCTAGAACGTCTCACCCGTTTTACACAGGTAAGTCTAAATTAATTGATACTGCTGGACGTATTGATAAGTTTAAAAACAAATACGCAAAATTCAAAAAATAATTTTAGCGTTAACTATATTTTAAAAGCCTTTCATTTTAATGAAAGGCTTTTTTGTTACCCTAAATTGAATTATTTTTGAATCAAAACTCACTTTTAGTATGAATTATATTCTTTTTGACGGACCAGTTCGTAATCAGCTTTTACCATTTACATATACAAGACCAGTAGCAGATGTTAGAGTTGGTATTTTGACTATTAGAGAAAAATGGGAATTGTACTTAGGTAACACAACGACTACAATTACTGAAGACTATCTATCAGAAAAATTCCCTATGGTTGAGTTGGAGGCTAATGTAATGCTAAATGCTGCATATTTACCAAATTTAGATTTAGTAGAAATTATTAAAGGTTTAACCGAAAATCAGGCTATTTTTAAAGATGAAGATGTTATTGCTTTTTATACAACAGATACACAAGAAGCAGTAGATTTTGATACTTATGAAGCTATAGAATTTGATAAAGATATTTTAAAAATAGAGCATACTTGGGATATTTTTTCAAAAAATGGTGAAGCTATACAGCAAGATTTTGAGTTGTTAACAAAAGACAATACTTCACAGCCTATTCCAAAAAGTAATAATGTGATTTCTCCAGAACATATTTTTATTGAAGAAGGTGCTAAAGTTGAATTTGCTACGCTTAACGCTAGTACAGGTCCAATATATATTGGTAAAAATGCCGAAATAATGGAAGGAACTTTAATTAGAGGTCCTCTTGCATTGTGTGATCATGCAACATTAAAGCTAGGAGCTAAAATTTATGGACCAACAACTGTTGGACCGCACAGTAAAGTAGGAGGTGAGGTCAATAATTCTGTATTGTTTGGGTATTCAAATAAAGGGCATGATGGCTTTTTAGGAAACTCAGTATTAGGTGAATGGTGCAATTTAGGTGCAGATACAAATAATTCTAATCTAAAAAATAACTACGTACAAGTTAAACTTTGGGATTATGAAACTGAACGTTTTGCAAAAACAGGTTTACAGTTTTGTGGTTTAATGATGGGAGACCATAGTAAATCTGGTATAAATACAATGTTTAATACAGGAACTGTGGTTGGAGTTAATTCTAATGTTTTTGGAAGTGGTTTTCCTAGAAACTTTATACCAAGTTATAGTTGGGGAGGAGCTTCAGGTTTTACAACGTATTTGACTTCTAAAGCTTTTGAGGTAGCAAAGGTAGTTATGGAAAGAAGAGGTATAGATTTTACAGCTCAAGACGAGGCTATTTTAACACATGTTTTTGAAGAGACTAAAAAGTTTAGAAAAGACTAACCGTTAATTTAACTGATTCTCTTGCTATTCAACGGTTAATGATCGAAATTGTAAGGTTTTATGGGTTAATTTTGATTTAAATTTTTATATTGTTTTGTTTTAAAATCAATATGAATTTTATTTTTAAAAATACTTTAAGATTTTCAATCTTATATCTAAGCTTGTACTTATCGGACTCATTTTTTAAAAATAGTTACGATTTATATTCGTATAGATATTTTTCTAAAATTGCTTTAGGTGTTAGTTTGTTATTATTTTATGTTTTAAATAATAAACAAAAGGACAACACTAAAAAACGATTAGTTATTTATGCATTGTCATTATTTTTAATAGGAGATTTTTTCTTTATTACAGGTAATTCTGGTAAAATGACTCATTTTGTAATTGCAGCATTCTTGTTTATTGCAGGAAAAATATGCTACTCTGTAAGGTTTTTAAATAATGAAGATTTTAAAATTTCTAAGTTAATTCCTTTTTTAGTCTTTTGTTTTGCTTACATGACTTTAATTACGTCAATAGTCTATAATAATCTGAATCATTATTTTTTTCCTTTTTTAATCTACTTATTTGTGGTAATGTTATTAATGCAGTTTGCTTTTTTAAGGAAAAACGAAGTTAATACAAGTAGCTTTTGGTTAGTAATGTTAGGTGTGTTTTTATCAATGATTGCAGATAGCATTAATATCTTGAAAACCTTTTATAACCCATTGATAGCCTATAATAAAATAACTGTAATGTTATTTTATTGTTTGTCACAGTATTTAATTATTGTTGGGATTTTAAAAGAAAAAACAACTATTGATTATACAGAAAACGTATTAAAAACTAATCTGTAATTATGGAAAAGTTAATACGATACTATACACCTCTATTTATTTGCTTACTTGTAATAGATATTTATACTAAAATCTATTTACCTTCAATGCCTTACAGGTATTATAGTAAGGTTTTAGTAATGGGTAGCTTATTGGTTTTTACAGCTTACGCTATTTATAAAAAAAAGGTTTATGTAGAAAAATATATTTTTTATGGTTTAATTTTATTTTTTATAGGAGATATATTAATAATTGACCATTTAAATAAAATTAAATTTATAATAAGTATAGGTTTATTTGTAATAGGTAAAATATTATACATTCTTAAGTTTTCTCATAAAGAGGATTTTAGTAATAAACGATTAGTGCCATTTTTTGTAATTTGTTTTTTACTAGTAGCTATATTATACAGTCTTATTTTTCCTAATTTAAAAGATTATTTTTTACCAATAACATTGTATTTTTTTATATCATTGGTCATGACTCTATTTGCTTACATTAGAAAAGGTGTTGTTAATAATAAAAGCTATTATACTGTTTTGTTAGGTGTAGGTTTGTTTGTGCTATCTGAAGCTACAATGGTTATTAAAATGTTTTATGGAGATGTAATGTTTCAGGACTTTTTGGTCATGTTTGGATATGCAATGGGGCAATACCTTATTATTTTAGGATTAATTCTAAATAGAAAGGCACATGATAATAAAAGTGTATTAGTCTAAAATAATATTATTGTTTTTCTTTTTTAACGTGTTTAATTTCTAATAAATTAATAGGATTGCTACTTAATCCAGATACATTTTTTTGAGTAAATCTAATCACTTCATCATAATACAAAGGAACAATTGGCGAGTTGCTTAATACCAAGCTATCCATAGTTGTGTAAGATTGTATTCTCTTTTTTATATCGTTTTCTAAAAACGAAGCTTTGTAAAGGCTATCAAATTTTGTATTGTAAAAATGTGTGTAATTAGGTCCATTAGGAGCAAAGTTTTCAGAGTAAAATAATGACAAGTAATTTTGTGCATCAGGATAATCCGCAACCCAACTAGCTCTAAATAAATCTAATTTTCCATTAGCTTTACCTTCTTTAAGTGTGGAAGCAGGTATAACATCTACATTAACTGTTAGTCCAATTTTAGTTAATTCACGTTGTATGTATTCACAAAAATTAAGATAATTACTAGTTGTGGTTATTGTTATTTCAGGATTATTATTTCCAGTTTGGGTCTTGTAAGCTTCTATTAATTGTTTAGCCTTTTCTGGTTGATAAGTATAACCAATAGTACTGCTGTAACCAGGTAAACCTTTAGGAATAAAACCACCAGTAGCAGGTATACCTATCCCGTTTCTTAAATAGGTCATCATTTTTTGTTTATCAAAACCGTAATTAACCGCTTCTCTAATACGTTTAGACTGTATTTCATTTAGTTCAGATTCCATGAAAAATGCTAAATATTCAGTGTTTAAATAAGGACCTCTAATTAAGTCAATAGTGTTGGCGTATTTATCACGTAAGGCTCCTTTTGTAGTTAAAATGTCATCTTGATATGAAGCATCTAAACTATTTAAAAAGTCCAAGTTACCTTGTATAAACTGCATATATTCACTTTGTTTATCAGGTAAAAACGTAATAGCTACTGCTTCAAGATAAGGTAATGTTTCGCCTTTAGCGTCAGTTTCAAAATATTGATTGTTTTTTCTGAATACTAATTTGACGTTTTCTTCCCAACGTTTAAATTTAAAAGGACCAGTTCCAATTGGATTGGCTCTAAAATCTGTACCATAATGTTCTGTGATTTCTTTAGGGACAACACTACAATATTTCATGGTCAATAATCCTAAAAAAGCAGGAAAGGGTTGTTTTAATGTAATATTAAAAACGCTATCATTAACAGCTTCAAAATGTTTTATTTTATTAAAAATCCAACGTCCTGAAGACGCTATTTTAGGATCCAATATTCGATTAAAACTGTATTCAAAATCATAAGCAGTTACAGTTCTGGTGGAATCTTTTTTAAATAATTTGTGTTTATGAAAATACACATCATCACGTAAAACAAAACGGTAATGTAATGCATCCTCAGACACAGACCAATGCTTAGCTATACTAGGTTTCACCAATAAGCTATCATCCATTTGGACTAAACCATTAAACAATTGGTTAACAGCCCAAATATCTGCATTGTCTTTAGCAAAAGCAGGATCTAAAGAGCCAATGTTTTTGTGTTCATTATATCTAAACACTAAATGGTCTTTGTTGTTTTTATCTTGATTTGTACAAGATAATATACTGCTAATAAAGGCAAGTAAAATTAGATAATTAGTAGTGTTGCGTTTTAAAACAGTCATTAATAGTAATCAATATATAAGCGTCTAAACACCTTTTAAGGCTTAAAAAAAAATACGTAATTTTGCAATCACAAATTTGTAATTACACTAGGTAAATATAAACAATCTTACTTAGCATTAAAGACTATTTTAAATTGAATACTAAAAAGAAAGTTGGCTTCTATACTTTAGGCTGTAAACTTAATTTTTCTGAAACATCAACCATTGCCAGATCTTTTAAAGACGAAGGTTTTGATCGTGTGGATTTTAATGATCCAGCAGATATCTACGTTATAAACACTTGTTCTGTTACAGAAAATGCAGACAAACGTTTTAAGACTATCGTTAAGCAAGCTCAAAAATCTAATCCAGAAGCTTTTGTGGTTGCTGTTGGATGTTATGCACAGTTAAAACCTCAAGAGTTAGCAGATGTAAATGGTGTAGACTTAGTCCTTGGTGCTACAGAAAAATTTAAAATAACAGACTACCTTAACGACTTGTCCAAAAACGATTTAGGTGAAGTCCACTCATGTGAAATAGAAGATGCAGATTTTTACGTCGGAAGTTACTCCATTGGTGATCGTACCAGAGCTTTTTTAAAAGTCCAAGATGGTTGTGATTATAAATGTACTTACTGTACAATCCCTTTAGCTAGAGGGATTTCAAGAAGTGATACATTAGATAATGTATTAAAAAATGCCAGAGAAATATCTAAGCAAAACATAAAAGAAATAGTATTAACAGGAGTTAATATTGGTGATTATGGTAAAGGTGAATTTGGTAATAAAAAGCATGAACACACCTTTTATGAGTTAGTACAAGCCTTAGATGAAGTAGAAGGTATAGAGCGTTTAAGGATTTCTTCAATCGAACCTAATTTGCTTAAAAATGAAACCATAGATTTTGTGTCTAAAAGCGAAACATTTGTACCTCATTTTCATATTCCGTTACAAAGCGGAAGTAACGACATTTTAAAGGCAATGCGTCGTCGTTACATGCGTGAATTATATGTAGATAGAGTTAAAAAAATAAAGCAAGTTATGCCTCACGCATGTATTGGTGTGGATGTTATAGTTGGTTTTCCTGGTGAAACCGAAGATCATTTCTTAGAAACCTACAATTTTTTAAGCCAACTTGATATTAGTTATTTACATGTTTTTACTTATTCAGAAAGAGCCAATACTGTTGCAGCAAGTTTAGACCAAGTTGTACCTAAAAACATACGTACTAAACGCAGTAAAATGTTACGTGGTTTAAGTGCAAAAAAACGTCGTGCTTTTTATGAAAGTCAAATAGGAGCCACAAGAAAAGTATTATTTGAATCCGAAAATAAAGCAGGTTATATCCATGGGTTTACAGACAATTATGTAAAAGTTAAAACACCATGGAATCCAGAGTTTGTTAATACCTTACATAATATAGAATTAACTAAAATTGATGACGACGGTTTAGTAAGATTTGATTTTATTAATCAACAATCAGCATAAAAAAACCGAAGTAATTTTACTTCGGTTTTTTTATTTCAATGTTTAGATTCTTAGACCAACAGGTAATAATTTTTTGTATCGTCTGTTTCGTCTAATAAATTTTGCGATTTCTGGACTTGTTGGCACAACACTTAAGTTGCGGTCTTCCATTGTGTCCAAAACAGTTTTTAAAAATTCTGAAATAAACTCTTCATTATTAAGTGGTTCAGGAAGTATTAATTTAGTTAAAAAAATCTTTCGTTCCTGTAAAGAGTATTCAATTTTAGCAAAATGATCGTCTATTTTCAGTTCAAATTGACGTAAAAACTCGTTGTCAACTAACTCTGCTGCATCAATCATGTTTATAAAGTTTTATTAATTATTGGGAGAGTTTCAAAAATAGTACCAAACTATTTTATAGCTTTACAGTACAAATGTACAAAAAAAACTATTAGCAATAGCCTTGCGTAATGTTAAAACCTTATGAGTCAGCAAGTAATACCAGTCTATTTAATGCCAGGAATGGCAGCTAACCCGACAATTTTCGAGCACATAAAATTACCCAAAGATCAATATCAAATACATTGGTTAGAATGGAAAATTCCAGAAAAAAACGAAAGCATTTCTTCCTATGCAAAACGTATTTGTCAAGATATAAAACATGACAATCCAGTCCTAATTGGTGTTTCTTTTGGAGGTATTTTAGTTCAAGAAATTAGTAAGCTAATTAATACTAAAAAGGTAATTATTGTGTCAAGTGTAAAGACTAAGCATGAGTTACCAAAACGTATGAAACTACTTAAAGCAACCAAAGCTTACAAGATTTTACCAACTCAATTGCTAAGTAATATAGATTTATTAGCAAAATATGCTTTTGGGAATACTATTACCAAGCGTATTGAGTTATACAAAAAGTACCTGTCTGTTAGTGATAAAAACTACCTTGATTGGGCTATAGAACAAGTTGTGTGTTGGGAACAAGAACAACCTATTGATGGTGTTGTGCATATCCATGGCGATAATGATTTGGTTTTTCCGTTTTCCAATCTTTCAGATTGCATTACAATCAAAGGAGGTACGCATATTATGATAATAAATAGGTACAAATGGTTTAATCAAAATTTACCAAAATTAATTGCTTAAACATTAAGTAAATCACATAAAATATTTTATATTTAAAAGAAAAAGATAAGACGATGAAGATAGTACAAAAAAGCCTAGCAGTAGTAGGTTTAGCAGCATTAGGTATGTTATTTATTAACGCCTATCAAGATGCTCCAACAGACGAAAATTTTGAAAAACAAATTATAAACGATTATAATGTTTACGCTATACAGATGCCAACGTATTTAGAGTTTGCAGGAGAGGAAGTTCCTTTGTCAAATCCAGATATTTATGAGCGTATGGATAAAGAGCTTTTAGTAAACACTTATTGGCAATCTAATGGATTGTTAATGTTTAAACGAGCTAAAAAGTATTTTCCTATTATAGAACCTATTTTAGCAAAACACGGTATTCCTGATGATTTTAAATATTTAGCAGTGATAGAAAGTGGTTTAACAGACGCACGCTCTCCAGCAGGAGCAAGTGGGTTTTGGCAAATCATGAAAGCGACTGGACGTGAGCATGGATTAGAAGTTAATGATAATGTAGATGAGCGTTACCATTTAGAAAAAGCAACAGAAGTAGCATGTGATTATTTAATAAAAGCTAAAAGAAGTTTAGGATCTTGGACTTCTGCAGCAGCAGCATATAATGCAGGTAATTACGGGATTTCAAAACGATTAAAAGCACAAGATGTAACAAGTTATTACGATCTACTTTTAGGAGAAGAAACTGGTCGTTATGTGTTTAGAATTATAGCTTTAAAAGAAATCTTATCAAACCCAGATAAATATGGATTTAATTTTAGAGATAAAGATTTATATACTACTGTGCCAACTTATCAGGTAGCTGTAGATACAGCAGTTACGGATTTTGCAGGTTTTGCAAAACAGTTTGGTATAAACTATAAAATTTTAAAATTGCATAACCCTTGGTTGAGAGAGCCTCATTTAAATAACAAATCTAGAAAGCAATATTATATTGACATTCCTAGAGAAGGATATTATCAAACAAACCCATAAATGCTAGATTTTATAAGTCAATATTGGTGGACTGTTGCAATTGTCTTAAATTATATTTTAGTAATTATTGCAGTAGCAACCATATTATTTAAGTCAATTAATCCAACTAAAACACTAACATACATTATTGTATTGTTAGTGTTTCCTTTTTTTGGATTGATTGTATATTATTTTTTTGGTCAAGAATATAGAAAAGATAAAATTTTTAACCGAAAGGATGTTTTAAACAACACATTAATCAAGTCTATCAACCAAAAGTTAAATCTTGATCCAGAGACTTTAACAAGTTACGAAGCTAATATTGAAGAAGATCAAATTAGGTTGATTCATTTACTTCAAAAAAATGATAAATCACCATTAACTAAGTATAATGACATCGAAATTATTTTAAATGGTGAAAATAAATTTGAAATCCTTTTTAAAGATATTCAAAATGCAAAGGAGCATATTCATATTGAATATTACATTTTAAAAGATGATAAAATCGGTACAAAGTTTATTGACTTATTATGTCAAAAGGCAAAAGAAGGCATTATTGTTAGATTAAGCTTTGATGATGTAGGTAGTAAAATTTCTTCTAAAATGAAGAAAAAAATGACTGAATCAGGTGTTAATTTTTATGCCTTTATGCCAGTGTTGTTTCCTAGATTTGCTGGTAAAATGAATTACAGAAACCACAGAAAAATAGTCATTATTGATGGAGAAATTGGATTTGTTGGAGGTATAAACGTATCCGACACCTATGTTAATTATCCAGAAAATAAAGCTTATTGGAGAGATACACACTTAAAAATTGTTGGAGAGGCTGTATTTACTTTACAAACACAATTTTTGACAAATTGGAATTTTGTAGCAGATACGACCTTAGAATTAGACCGTTCATTTTTTCCTCAAAATAAGGTCCAAACTATTCAACCTGTTCAAATAGCAGCCAGTGGACCTGATACAGATTGGGCCAATATTATGGAAGCCATATTTTTTTCTATAGTTACTGCAGAGGATTATGTGTACATCACAACACCATATTTTATACCAAACGATCAGATTATTACAGCTATGCAAGTAGCTTCAAAAAGTGGAGTAGATGTTAGGCTTTTAATTCCGCATAAATCCGATTCTTGGACAGCAAAACACGCAACAAATTCATATCTAGAACAGTTATTAGAAGCAAACATTAAAATTTATAGATACGAAAAAGGTTTTATTCATGCTAAAACTATGGTTGTAGATGATGTCTTTACAACTATTGGAACTTGTAATATGGATTATAGAAGTTTTAATATTAATTTTGAAATCAATGCTTTAATCTACAATAAAGATAAAGCCAAAGAAGCCAAAGCTATATTTATGAATGATTTAGAGAGTGCAGCTCAAATAGATTTTAATCAATGGACAGAGCGTTCTAATATAAAACGCATTCAAGAAGCATATTGTAGGCTTTGGGCACCATTATTATAAGTAGTATTATTTTGCATAAAAAAAGGTCAAACTAAATAGTTTGACCTTTTTTTATAAAATGTAGTTTGATTATCTACTTCTTCTTTTTTGTGCTCTAATAGATCCACCTTGACCATAATGTTGTTTTGGTGCTTGGGCACGTTTCATGTTTTCTTTCATCATTTTAATCTGATCTGTTAACATGCCTTGTTTATCTAATTTTTGTGCTTCGGCCAATAAGTTAGTCGCTTCTTGCTTTCTTCTTTTTGATAAAGCAACACCTGCTAAGTTTAATTTAACCATTGCCATGTCATGATCCATAGATAATCCAAGCTTTTCAGCTTTTCTAAAGTAACGCTCAGCTTCACTCATATTATCTTGAGACACCATGATACCATTTAAAAAGTTATAGTAACCTTGTTGTTTTTGTACTAAAGCAGTTTCTGGATTTTTAATTTTATCTAACCATTTTTTAGCACCAGGATAATCTTGTTTTCTTAATCTTAAAAACGCAAGTAAAATAAATTCATTTTTAAAATATAAAAAGACAAATATCAGAGATAAAAGGATGTACATGATACCATTTCCTATGTTTCCTTCTACAAATTGCCAGATGGCTACACCAAAAATTCCGATTGCTATTATTAATTTTATTACTTTATTGTACATTATTGTTAATTTTAAATGTCTTATTTTTACTTAAATTTAAACGCTTTTAGGCGTATTTTTTATTGGAGTACAAAGAAACTAAAAAAATCTTTAAAAATATTTTTAAAATTAGGTTTGTCAAATAAAAAAGTCGTTGTATATTTGCGCTCAGTTTTAGGGAAAGTCTAAAACATTTAAAACATTTACTATTTAGATTTAAAAACATAAGACAATGCCAAAAAGAACGTTTCAACCATCAAAGAGAAAAAGAAGAAATAAACATGGTTTTAGAGAGAGAATGGCTTCTGCTAATGGTAGAAAGGTATTAGCGCGTCGTCGTGCTAAAGGAAGAAAGAAAATATCTGTTTCAACTGAGACTAGACATAAAAGATAATTAATGATTTTCAATTGTTAATATATTAAAGGCGTTACTTAGGTGTAACGCCTTTTTTTGTATCCAAATTTGATTATTTTTGATAACCGAAATAAAATTAATAAAATGCCAAAACAATCTAATTTAAAATCGATTTTAATTATTGGTTCAGGTCCAATAGTAATTGGTCAAGCTTGTGAGTTTGATTACTCTGGTACTCAGGCTTTACGATCGTTAAGAGAAGATGGTATCGAAACCATTTTAATAAACTCTAATCCAGCAACAATTATGACTGACCCAAGTATGGCAGATCATGTTTACTTGTTGCCATTAACGACTAAATCAATAATTCAAATACTTAAAGAGCATCCACATATTGATGCTGTTTTACCTACTATGGGAGGACAAACAGCCTTGAATTTATGTATTGAAGCAGACGAAAAAGGTATTTGGAAAGATTTTGGTGTAGAAATAATAGGTGTAAATATTGACGCTATTAATATTACAGAAGATAGAGAGAAGTTTAGAGAGTTAATGCTTGATATTGGTATTCCTATGGCACCTCAAGCAACAGCGACTTCTTATTTAAAAGGAAAAGAAATTGCACAAGAGTTTGGTTTCCCTTTAATTATTAGAGCATCCTTTACTTTAGGTGGAGCAGGAGCTTCTTTTGTTTATAAAGAAGAAGATTTTGACGAGTTGTTAACACGTGGTTTAGAGACGTCTCCAATCCACGAAGTCATGATTGATAAAGCCTTAATTGGCTGGAAAGAATATGAGTTAGAGTTACTTAGAGACTCAAACGATAATGTTGTTATTATTTGTGCTATTGAAAACATGGATCCTATTGGTATCCACACAGGAGACTCGATTACAGTCGCTCCAGCAATGACATTAAGTGATAAAACATACCAAAAAATGCGTGATATGGCTATCCATATGATGCGCAATATTGGTGATTTTGCAGGAGGTTGTAATGTACAATTTGCTGTAAGTCCAGATGAAAACGAAGATATTATTGCTATCGAGATTAACCCTCGTGTATCGCGTTCTTCTGCCTTAGCAAGTAAAGCGACAGGTTATCCAATTGCAAAAATTGCAGCTAAGCTAGCTTTAGGATATCATTTAGATGAACTTGAAAACCAAATTACTAAATCTACTTCTGCTTTATTCGAGCCGACTTTAGATTATGTAATCGTAAAAATACCACGTTGGAATTTTGATAAATTTGAAGGATCAGACAGGACTTTAGGTTTACAAATGAAATCTGTTGGAGAAGTTATGGGAATTGGACGTAGCTTTCAAGAAGCCTTGCACAAAGCAACACAATCGCTAGAAATTAAACGTAACGGTTTAGGTGCAGATGGTAAAGGTTATAAAAACTACGACCAAGTTATAGATAAACTAACACACGCTAGTTGGGATCGTGTTTTTGCTATTTATGATGCCATTCAAATGGGAATTCCGTTAAGTCGTATTCATGAAATCACAAAAATAGACATGTGGTTTTTAAAGCAATACGAAGAATTATATTTCATAGAAAAAGAAATTTCAACTTTTACTATTGATACTATTCAAAAGGATTTATTACTTGAAGCGAAGCAAAAAGGATATGGAGACAGACAAATAGCACACATGTTGGGTTGTTTAGAAAGTCAAGTCTATAATAAACGTGAAGAATTAAATATTAATCGTGTTTATAAACTGGTTGATACTTGTGCAGCAGAGTTTGAAGCAAAAACGCCATATTATTATTCAACGTTTGAAAACGATGTTGAAACTGCAGATGGAACACGACAAGCAGATAATGAAAGTATTGTTTCAGATAAGAAAAAAGTAATTGTTTTAGGATCTGGTCCAAACCGTATTGGTCAAGGGATCGAGTTTGATTACTGTTGTGTTCATGGTGTTTTAGCTGCAGCAGAATGTGGTTATGAAACCATCATGATTAATTGTAATCCAGAAACGGTTTCTACCGATTTTGATACTGCTGATAAACTGTATTTTGAACCTGTATTCTGGGAACATATTTACGATATCATTAAGCATGAAAAGCCAGAAGGTGTTATAGTGCAACTTGGTGGTCAAACCGCTTTAAAATTAGCCGAAAAACTTGAGCGTTACGGTATTAAAATATTAGGTACAAGTTACCAAGCATTAGATTTAGCCGAAGATAGAGGGCATTTTTCTACTTTATTAAAGGATTTAGAAATTCCTTATCCAGAATTTGATATTGCAACAACAGCTGATGAAGCAGCAGCAATTGCAGATGTATTAGATTTTCCAATATTAGTAAGACCTTCTTACGTACTTGGTGGTCAAGGTATGAAGATTGTTATTAATAAAGAAGAACTTGAAAAGCATGTCGTAGACTTATTAAGTCGTATGCCAGGAAACCAATTACTGTTAGACCATTATCTAGATGGTGCAATTGAAGCTGAAGCAGATGCTATTTGCGATGGTGAAAATGTCTACATTATTGGTATTATGGAGCATATAGAACCTTGTGGTATACACTCTGGTGATAGTAACTCTTTATTACCTCCTTTTAACTTAGGAGATTTAGTAATGCAACAAATTAAAGATCATACTAAAAAGATTGCTTTAGCATTAAATACAGTAGGTTTAATAAACATACAGTTTGCAGTTAAAGATGATAAAGTTTATATAATTGAAGCTAATCCAAGAGCTTCAAGAACGGTTCCGTTTATAGCTAAAGCCTACGGAGAACCTTACGTAAACTATGCAACTAAAGTGATGTTAGGTGAAAAGAAAGTAACTGATTTTGAATTTAACCCAAAATTAAACGGTTATGCAATAAAACAACCTGTGTTTTCTTTTAACAAGTTTCATAATGTAAATAAAAAGCTAGGTCCAGAAATGAAAAGTACTGGAGAAAGCATCTTATTTATTGACGATTTAAAAGATGACGAATTTTACAATTTATACTCAAGACGTAAAATGTACTTAAGTAAGTAATTGTCAAAATAGATACAATACAAAAAAACCTTCAATTTTAATTGAGGTTTTTTTATACTGAAAATAAAATTATTCTCTGCCAAAACTTTTTTCTCTAAAACACATTCCAACTTTATGTTATGCGTATCAGCTATATTTTTTATTTTTTCAAGGTCGCAGTCTTGCGATAATATAATTAATACAAGTTTGTCTTCTCTAGTATCTAGTTGACAAAATAAATTTTTAAAATACTCAAAATCTTCACCACAAAACCAAGCATTTTCTTTAATGTTTTTAGGGTTTTTAGGGTAGTAAGGAGGATTTATTATAATTACATCAAAAGGTGACTTTTGTAATTTCTGAAATAAATCTGAATATAAAATAGTTAGATTTAACTTATTATAATCTGCTGCAGTTTTAAGCGCATTTAAAGCGTTTTTATTTATATCTGAAGCAGTAACAGTAGCATTTTTAGATGCTGCAAACAAAGAGATTATACCAGATCCACAACCTAATTCTAATAAGGTTTTTTCTTTTAAATCTAAACTAGAAATATAGTCTAGTAATATTTTTGTGCTAATTGTATAATGTGGAGGAAATACACTAGGTACAACCTTTACAGTTATATTTTTATAGGTGTAATTTCGTGTTTTGTTAAAGTAATTCTCGGTAAAAAACTTTAAAAAAGGATGCGTTATTTTTTTTATAAATGTTCTAATCATTCCGAATAAAACCCTTCTATTTCAGGTTGTCTGTATTTCCAAATTTTATGTAACACTTTAATCTCATATGGATATTTATAAAAGCCACTATTGTATCTTAATTTAGAGATTCCTTTTAAAACTGTTTTTTTATAACCTCTTATTCTAAAATCTGAAACCGTTGGATAGTAACCATTTAATACGGTTTCAAAATTTTTAATGGTGTCTATCATATAAGGTTTTAACCAAGGAGTAAGAGGGTTTTTACGTAAATCGAAACTTTCCCAACTAGGATCTATCCATTCTTCTAAAGTTTCTGGGAACGAAAATCCAGCATCTAAAATTTGTTGGTAAAGCTCAGATCCTTCGGTAGGAACAGGGCTATATAAGTAAATAATTATTTCGGCATCTGGATTAATGGTTTTTATTTCTTTTATAAAATTAATATCCCAAAGTATTTGCTTGTAAACTTGTTCTTCGGTTTTAGCAGGCATTCCTAAAACAAAAGAAAGTTCTGGAATAATATCGGCTTTTTTCATTCTTAAAACAAAATCTTTAATCATTTGTCCAGATTGTGTACCTCCTTTATTCATTTGTTTTAAAACCTCGTCGTTACCAGTTTCTGCTCCAAGAAAAATCATTTTGCAACCTGCTTTACGCATTAGTTTTAAATCGTCGTCACTATATTTATTTATGGTATCTATTCTTCCTTCTCCCCAAAAACTAAGATTATCGTTTAATATTAATTTAGAAAATTCTAATACTCTTTTTTTAGATGTAAAAAAGTTATTGTCATGAAATTCTATAGCATCAATATTATAATTGTCTTTAAAATACTTTACATCTTCGTAAATTCTGTTAGCAGACATGCCTTTCCATTTTGCGTTATAAATTGGTACTACAGCACAAAAAGAACATGAAAAAGGACAACCCATACTTGAGTGATAGGATAGTGTTTTTTGTCCCATAAATGTTTTTGCTAAATAATTATTTACTGGATATAAACTATTTAGATATTGATAAGGAAATTTAGCCAAATCATCTTGGTTTATTAAAGCTTCGACAGGAGTTTTATGATTTGTTCCATTATTGTCTTGGTATATAAGATTTTTTATTTTAGGAATTTCGTCTAAATTATTTTGCTCTAAAGCCTCAATTAAATGAGGAAAGGTATTGTCTCCAGGACCATTTACAATATAGTTTACATAGCCAGAATTTAAACAAACTCTGTATTGATTGGACGGGAAATATCCTCCCCAAATTGTTATGGTTTTTGGGTAAAGTGTTTTAATTTTTTTTGTATAAGGTATGGCTTGTTTTAATTGTGGTCCAGGCATTACAGTACTACAAAAATATTTAAATTCTCCTGTTTTAAAATAAGTGTTTATAGTTTGCCAAGGGTCTTTTTCTAGGTTTCCGTCTACAAAAACATATTCATGTTTTCCATGTATTGATCCTCCAACTTGAAGTATAGAATTAGGTATTCTATGCTTTCCATTTGCACTTTTTGGATTGAATATGATAATTTTGTTTTTCATTAATTCTGTATTTTGGCAAAAATATTGCCATGTAGATTTTTAGATTTTAACGCCTTTATTATGGTTAAAATTTCTTTTTTAGTAACCCATTGTTTAATTTCTAATTTAGGATTTTCGTTTAAAATATAATTATATGTATAATGACCTAAACTAGAAATTTTTTCTATACACAATAATGTTTCTTTTATAAAGCCACCTGTAAATTCAAATTCGATAATAGGAATTTTATAAGTTAAATTTTTTAAAATTTCATATTCGTATCCTTCTGCATCTATTTTACAATATTTAGGTAAGCCGTATTTTTTTATTTGTGAGTCTAATGTTTTAACGGTCACCTTTTCTTTTGCATGCCAATAAATTTTTTCATTTTTAAAATGTTGAATAAATTTATTAGATAAAGTTGCTATTTCTATATGGTTTCCTAAGTTTAATTCAGTTTCAAAATTTTCTGCTCCTATTGCTATTTTTTCATATAAAAAATGAGAGTTTTTAGTTGCTATTTTTTTTAATGGTTTTTTGCAACTTGTTTGTGGCTCAAAACCTATTACTTTGTTTTTTAACTCTAATAAAATGATACTTTTATATCCTAAATTTGCTCCAATATCAAAACACAAATCATTAGTTATTACTAATGATTTATATAGCTTTTTTAGTGCTTTTTTTTTAAGATAATTATTAAATAGCATTTATTAACTTAGGTTTATATAGGTGGTTTTTTTGTTGTATAGATAAATATAACAGCTTAAACTAAAAATTTGAGCTATAGCATTAGCTGCCAAAAGTCCTGTAAAATTGTATCCAAAATATAATAAAGTTAAAGATAAGACGAAATTTATACTTAAGCTTATTGCCGAAATTTTTATAACTAGAGATTCCTTGTGTTTTTTAAATAACATTAAAATGTCTAGACTATAAATATAACATGGATAGCCTATAATAAAACCAAAAATAAGTTGAACTAACGATAATTTTATATTAAAATATAAAAGAGAAAAATAGATAAATGTTACAACTAGTAAGTTGAGTAAAAAACCATAAATAACAAAGCCTTTTTTTATTTTTAGTATACTTTTAGAACTCATTCTATAAATGTTTTTAACGTAAGGAAAAATTAACAGCATTGCTATTGATTGAGAAAAAACAAAAAATCCAGATATTATTTGGTATTCGCCTAAAGGTGTGCCTTTTGTTATTAAACTATAAGCGTAAACATCAATCTTAGACTGTAAGAAACCAGAAATCCCTAATAAAAAAAAAGGAAAACTCAAGAACAATACTTTTGTGTTTATTTTTATGTTTTTAAAGCGTAAATATTTAAAGTAGAGTAGAGCTGTAATTACTGCTTTTATTAGCATTGCAATTACATAAGTTTGTAATAAAATTAATAAGGTTATATTGGTTTTTAAAAAGTATAATTGTAATAATAAAATTGCAAAACCTGTAAGTTCGATGCCAATAAATTCGATATAATCTCTGTTATAAAATATAACAGATAAAAAGGAGTTTTGTACAAAAGCACTTAGAAGCCAGATTATTAACAATATGGATGTGTTTATGCCATATAAAAATGGAACTATTAAAATTATAATAAGGCATATAGGAAACCTTGCTTTAAATAACATTTGCCAATTAGCTATTATTTCTTTTGGGTTTTGGCTAAATAACCTCATTAAATAGGTTTTATTTCCCCAATTAATAATTACAGATGTAATTAATATAAAAAGTAAATACTCTACAAAGTTTCCCCAAAGTTCTTTAGAAAAAAAATGTACAACAATGTAAGAAAAAAATATAGATATTATTGGACTTAGGAAACTTCTAAACCCATTTAAAGCAATAGGTAAAACTCGAGTTATATTTTTTTTATTTATCATATAAATTAGTCACTAAAGCTAAATGCAATTTACATTATTTCTCTTGGAGTTTTATATTTAACTATGGTTAATTAGCATTACTTTTATAGAGTGATATGAAACAAAACATTATTAAACATATTTTTACGTTTAAGTCTATATTCCCATTACTCTTATTTTTAGGGTATGTTTTTTATAGGTCGTTATCGTTTCCTTTACACGATTTTGCAAACAGCTATTTTCCTGCGCATTTAGCTATATATAACAATACTCCAGAGTTTTTTCTATTCGATATTTATGAGTTTAACAATTATATATGGTCTTTAGGTTATAATGAGGTTTTTGCCGATTTTTATTTAAATTCTCCATTTAACATTGTTGCTTTTTATCCTTTTGCATTTATTGAAAATGCATATACAGCAAAAGCTGTTTTTAATGGAATTAGTTGTATTCTCTTTGTATTGTCTATTGCTGCTTTAATTAAGCGTTATGGAGAAAAAAGCCATTTACTAGTTTATGTAATTCCTATTTTATTTTACGTACCTATAAGAAACCAAATATTATTTGGACAAACTTATTTTTTAATTTTTGCCCTTATTGTTTTTAGCTTTTTGCAAATTGAAAAAGGCAAAGCAAAAGCAGGAGGAACCTTATTGGCACTAGCAAGTTTGCTTAAAGTTTTTCCTGTTTTTTATGGTGTTGTTTTTGTTTTAAACAATAATAAAAAAGCAATAATTTATGCTGTTATTTCAGGATTTTTATTATTAGTTTTAGGCATTACTTTAACAGGAACTTCTGTTTGGAAAACCTATTTTCTCGAAGTTATTCCTAATGCTATTGCAAATAAAAGCACTGTTAATTTTCAATTTAACTCGCAATCTTTCGATGTGTTTTTTAAAACACTTTTTATTCACGATTCCTATTATAATTCTAATGTGTTATATAATAGCGAACGCTTATATACTGCTATAATTTGGATATTTAAAGCTGTGTTTCTTGGTTTAGCTTTTTCTATGAGTTTTAAGGTTAAAAAAGATGTTTTGGCTTTACTTTCTATATGGATTGTCACCTTGTTTTTAGTACAATCCAGAACAGCAACTTATGCACAAATACTATGGATTATTCCTGCTTTTTATATTACAAGTAATAAAATGAATATGTGGAAAAAAATAGCTTTTTTTTTAATTCTATTTTTATTGTGTAATTTTCCTTTGTCAAAATTAGAAAATCTACCAATACTACTGCGGTTTTCGCGTATGTGGTTTGCTCTAATTTTGGCTATTATTGTTTTCTCTACATTTGCTAAGCGCAAATCTTTCTTATTTATTTTTGCATCAATAATTTTATTAATCCCTTTTAATTTGAGTGTTTTTAGTAACTCAAAAAAATTGATGTCACAGTATGTTTTAAAAACACAAGAATTCTTTATAATTTACGATTTTTCACAAACCAATAATCTTTTAACTTACTTTGCGTTGGGTAAAAATGGTAAAGAAACTGTAACAACAAAAATCTCAGTTAATACCTTTAATACTTCTGCTTGTAAGCTAGTAAATAACCAAATAGTATTAAACGGGAAACAACTTACTAACGATCCTTCTTTAAAGAAAAAACCTGTTTTAATTAATAGTAAAGAAGTGTATTACCTTACAGATTCTCAATCTAGAAGAGGAGCATTTACTTTAAAAAAGATAAATATAAATAGCAATTGATAGTCTTTTTAAAATACTATATTAAAGATCGATTTGTATTGGTATTATATAACAATTTTAAAAACTTTATTAAATTTCCAGAACACTATTTAAATGAAGTTTACAATTCTAAATATGGACTTCATTTTTTTTCGGAAGAAGAGAGAACTACTGCAATACAAAAGTGGTCTAAATAACTTAAGTTAAAGACTTAAATATATTAAACTTAAACACACCTAATTTTTGAAAAAAATACATTAGTGACACTTTTAAAACACCAAAACCATAAGTAACGCTCCGTTTAAAATTGATAGATGATGCATCTTCGAAATATTTTGCAGGACATGATATTTCTCCAATTCTAGCTTTTGTAAAACAGCATTGTGCTAATAATTGGTTATCAAAAACAAAGTCGTTAGAGTTGCTGTTATAATCAATTTTTTTAAGTGTTTCGGCATTAAAACAACGGTACCCTGTATGATATTCGGATAGCTTTTGCGACATTAATATATTTTGAAACAAGGTTAAAAAACGGTTAGAAATATACTTGTAAATTGGCATTCCGTTTTTTACTGCTCCTTCGCTTAAAATACGAGATCCTAAAACAACATCATTTACATTATTTGCAACCAAATCGCACATTGCTGGTATTAATTTTGGTGTGTATTGATAGTCTGGATGAAGCATTATTATAATATCTGCATTTAACTCTAAAGCTTTATCGTAGCATGTTTTTTGATTGCCTCCATACCCAATATTTTTTTTATGAGTTAGTACATGTTTTATACCTAATCTTTTTGCAATATTTACAGTGTTATCTGTGCTGTAATCGTCTGTAAGTATAACATCGTCTACTATATTAAAAGGGATTTCTTTAAATGTTTTTTCAACAGTTTTTGCTGCATTGTAAGCAGGCATTACAACAACTATTTTTTTGTTATTTATCATTTTTAGTTTAAATGATTTATTTCGTTTGCGGATAATTCTCTAACACTGCTAGAAACTTTTATAGCTTTTAAAGGAGCAAATTGCTCTACATCTTTTCGGTAATACAAATCACCTAAAAACTGAAACTCTTTGTGTTTGTGAGTTTTTAAGTGTTTTAAGCTTTTAACTACTTCATCTTCGTTAATATTCCATTCTAAACTTAAGCGTTTTGCTGAAGGTTCTAAAAACGAAATGTAAAGTATTTCGGTAAAAGTGTGTTGTTGTTTTTTATTGAAGTCTACGGTTTCTTTAAGTAGTTTCCTTTTCCTTTTAAATGTATCCCTACTTGCTTTTATTTTTTGCTGTAATGCATCTGCTGATAAAAAACCATACACATTGTCTTGTTTTTTAAACATCTGGTTTAAATTAGACTCGTGGCACCAAATACATTTACCAGGCTTTCCTGCAGCTGTATGTTTACTATTGGCTACGTTTTTAAGTATTCCATTTTTGTTATAAATACCAAAACGTAACTGTCCGTTTTTAAGTAACTCAATAGTCTCCAATTCGTAAATAGTTTTTGAGATAGAATCTATTTCTTCAGATATCCAAAGTTGATTAAGGTCTTTTAAATCAGAAAAACTAATAATTCTATCCTGTAGTGCTACACTCGAGTTATTTACATATCCTTTTTGTGCATTAAGCTTGTATTTTGCTTTTAATTGCTCTAAAGTTTTTGGTGTACCCACAAGTGCATAATAATGTTCTGGACTTGCAAGTAGCAGTGTAATAAAGCGACCTAAATCCAACGTGTTGTTATTTTTGAAAGCTTCGGTTTGTTTAATTTTACTTATTAAAGTTTTAAAAACTGCTAATGCTTTATTATTAAAGCCAACGTAATCTGGATAAATAGTTATTATATTTCCAGAAACTTTAATGCTTTTGGAATTGCAAGGTGTATTTGATCCAACATACGATAAAGCCCATTGTAAGCCAATTACAGCTCTGTTTATAGAGTCATCTTGATGAGATTTATTCCATTTAAGTTTTAATTCCGAAGTGTTATCAATTTCAGAATATTCGCTTTTACAACAAATAAAAAGGCAAGAAAAAAGTATAAATGCTATTATTCTCATTGGCTTAATTTCATTATATTAAATGCAGCAAAAGCTTTTGTTTTCAACTTAAAAAGAGCTTTTAAATTGGGTTTGGTTTTTAGTTTTTCTTTACTGTAATTTACTTCGTTTACAATATATTTTATAGCATAATCATAAAATTTTGTCTTGTAAGTACGTGTAAAATCTATATCACGATCTGTAGAGGTTTCCCAATCTGGTTTTATGGTAATTTTTTGTTCAATCTCTGTATATAATGCAGTTCCTTTGATTGGATATGCTTTTGTAATTGTAAAATGAGTTGGATTAGCTTCTTTTAAATATGTAGTCGTTGCTTTTATATCGTTTAAGGTTTCTCCTGGATAACCAACCATTATAAAAGTACCAGTTTCTATACCTAATTTATTGGTGTTTTGTATGGCTTTTTTAACAACATTTACATCCACACGTCTGTCCATTGCATCAATTATTTTTTGCGATCCAGATTCTGCTCCAATCCAAATACGATAGCATCCTATTTTTTTTAAAAGCTCAAGTATTTCGTTGTTTAAACGTTCAGCTCTTGTAATACATTCAAAAGGAATACTAATGTTTTGCAAAATCATTTCTTGGTAAAACTCTTTTATCCACTTGTGGCTTACTGTAAAAACATCGTCTACAAACCAAATAGAATCTGGATTGTATTTAGTTTGTATAAGCTTTAATTCTTGCACAACTTGTTTAGCAGGTCTACGTCTGTAACTTTGTCCATAAACAGCAGTACTACACCATTTGCAAGTGTAAGGACAGCCACGTTGTGTACTAACTGTCATAGAGCTTTTTCCGTGGTGTGTTTTCCAGGTATCTAAATATTTGTCTATGGCTATTGCTTCTCTATTTGGTATAGGCAACTCTAGTAAACTCTTCATTTTTACTCTTGGAGCAGTTTTAAAAACAGCGTTGTTTTGCAAATAGGCAATACCAGAAATAGTGCTAAAATTGGTATTGTTAATTATGGCATTGTAAAGTTCTAAAGTGGTTTGCTCTCCTTCTCCAATTACTATAAAATCTATTCCTGTATTAAGGTAGTTTTCTAAATTGTAAGTAACATCTGGACCTCCTAATATAAGTTTTGGAAAACCATATTTGGCTTCAGTTTTTAATGCTTTTACTAATTTAATAACGTTTACTTTGGTCATTAAATTAGTGTAAATAGCTACCACTTTAGGTTGTTTTTCTTCAATAAACTTTAATTGTTCATTACTAGAATAAAACGTAGAGTCGTAGACATCGTTTTTTATACCTTGCTCATTTAAATAACCAGAAACGTATAGTAAACCAAGAGGAGCATATGGTTTCATTATTTTTTGCTCCTTATCATCTTCATTTAAAAAATAACTATGTGTTAAAACAATACTCATTTTAATTCCAATTCTATTAAATAGTGATCTGCGAATTTTGATAAAAAAGAAGCAGTAAAAATAGCATCTAAAGCTTTAAATATTGACAATAAAAAGGGTTTTGACGCAATTGAATGTTCAAGATACGAAGGAGGAATGCTTAATCCAACTGGTTTTACAGTATTTATCTTAAACTGTTTTTGCGCTAAAGCCTCAATTTGTTTTGGATTATAATACCACGTTTTAACCTCAGTTCCATTTACATTGGCTATTGCATAGCTTTTGGTTTGTCTTCTTTTAGCTTTTTTTAGCTGAAATTTTAAGCCGAAATATAGAAATTCCCAAATGCAATATTTAGGCATTATTACTAAAGTGATTTTGCTTTTTGGTTTTAATAGTTTAGCTGAAGTTTTAAAAAAAGTTTCAATTTGGGAAGTCGTTAAACAATTAAAACCTCCAAAATTTGAAAATATGTAGTCAAATTTAGTTTTAAATGAAGCTGTAGTTATTCTTGTTATATCTTGAGTAGCAAACTTAACATTGTGCTCGTTTTTTTTAGACTGTGCAACAGCAATCATTTGTTTAGATATATCTGTAGCAGTAACAATATGTCCAGATTTTGCGAAATTTAAAGCATCGAAACCAGTACCACAATTAAGTTCTAAAATATTAAGTGCTTTTTTAGGTTTAAAAACAGCGCTTAAATTGCGGTATACAACATTGCGTTGTGCTTGTCCTATTTTAGACAATGTAAAATCGAAATCGTAGGTTTTTGCAGCAACATCAAAATTATTAATCATTTGTGTTTTGCATTGTATTAAGCGTTATTTTGTCTAAAAATGAAGTTGGAATATAATAAGGTAATAAACCAATGGCTCTCCAATTTGTGGTTTTATTCGTACTAAAAATAGATTTTAAACTAGCAAAACCTTGACTTTTTCGATACTCTTTATGTACAAAACGATGTAGTTTTTTATAGTATTTAGAGTTAAAGGTTCCTTTAAACATCATGGCTAATTCATCGGAATCTGTCCAATTAGCTTTTAATTGTAAATCGTCTTTTACTTTGTCGTAAAATTTTGTTCCAGGAAGAGGATAGGAGACAGAGATTCCAATATTATCTGGAACCAACTCTTTAATCATTGCAATAGTTTTATTTATATCTTCCTTAGTCTCGTTTAAATAACCAAACTGAATAAAAAATGCAACTTTAATTTTTTTTGCTTTTAATAACTTTGTTGCTTTGTAAATCTGTTCTACTTTGGTTTCTTTATCCATAGCATCTAAAATGGTTTGCGAACCACTTTCTGCACCAACCCAAACTTCTTCCAAACCACTTTGCTCTAAAGCATCTATAGTGTCTTCTTTTAATAATAAATCTACACGACTTTGTATATAATAAGAGATGTTTAGTTGTTCTTTTTTTAATAAAAAATTAAAATTCTGAACCCAATTTGGTTTTAAACCAAAAATGTCGTCACACATCCAAAACCTATTTACATTATAAGTTTCGCTTAAAAATTTAATGTGCTTAGTTATATATTCTGGTGAGTGTGAATTGTATCTATTTCCATAAATTGGTTTTGCACACCAATTACATTTAAAAGGACAACCTCTTGTAGTTGCTATGTTTAATGTAAATTGTTTTCCGCCAGATTCCCAAATATTTTTATAAGATTTTATGTTTACCAAATCCCAAGCTGGCATTGGTAAAACATCTAAGTCTCTTAAAACAGCATGTTTTGGATTTTTTATTATTTCAGTTTTATTTTTAAAAACCAAACCTTTTATTTGTGAAGTATTTTGGTTGTTGGTTAAGGCATCAATAAGTTCTTTTAAAGAGATTTCTCCTTCACCTTGTATAATAAAATCTGCACCATTATCTAAATATTTTTCGTAGTGATCTGTAGAGTCTGAGCTACAAACAATAACCTTACAGTTTAATGCTTTTGCTATTTTAATCATTTTAAAAGCAGCTTCACGCATTGTGGTTAAACACATTTTTGTGAGGTAATTAAAACCATCGTCATAAACTACAAAGTATTTTGGTTTTTCTGTTTTTATTTTATACGAAACACTTTTGGGATTATCTATTAAATTAGTATCAAAAAGCGAAACAGCATAACCATTTTTTCTTAAATAAGAAGCAGCATAAAGTGTACCTAAAGGAGGAAAAGGTGTTTTGTTATTCCATTGCTTTTGGTCGAATTTATAGAAATAGGAATGAGAAAAAAGAATATCAATCATATTTTAAAGGTACTCTAAATTATACTTTTCTATTATATTATTATAAGACTCTTCTAAACTTAAAATCACTTTTTTCTGAAAGTTTTGAGGATGATGTTTAGATACGTTTTTGGTAGATTTCATTGCAATTTTAAAATCTTCTTTGCTTAAGTGTCCAAAACTTTTTTGCCATTTTTTTAACGTTAGTTTTCTAAAAAAATCGTCTAAAGTATTTCCTAAACTAGTGTTTAAAATGAACTCTAAAAATCTAGAAAGTAAAGGCTTTTTTATGTTTTTTATGGCTTCAAAATTCACTTTTTCAATGTTGGGAAACTGTTGCATTGTCCATTCATTATTTGTAATAAATTTACTAAAAGCTTCTTTGCCAAAAAAAGGGAGTAAGGTTACAATTTCGGTAGCAGTAAACCTATTACGTTCTACAATACTTAATTGGTTACTTCCTATAAAATAATTTACACAGAAGTACTTTTTAGAGTTAAGTAGAAAAACTTTCTTGTATAAAATTAGAAGTGTTCTAGCAATCCAAAGTCGATTTGGTTTGGTAATTATAAAAAAATCGAAGTCACCATCAACATCATCATAGTAACCTTTGGATAATGCTCCAGAAATACTAACACTTTCTACGTAGGGAAAATTAGCAATAAAACCACTTACTTTTTTAGCTTTAGGTAAAATAGCTTTTGCTTTTTGGTTGCCTATCTCTCTTCTGTTTACTAGGTGTTTATCGTTTTTTATAGAAAAATAAGAGCCAAATTGAAAAATAACGTTTTTGTTTAATAAGTAGTTTATTTGTTTACTTACGTCTTCAATAGAATTAATTTCCGAATATCTATAAATTTCTTCTTTAGTTATTGGATAATTAAAAATTGAAAAATAAAGTAATGTTTTAAGGACAGGCAATTTTATTTTTTTTGTTAATTTAACTAATAATTTCTCATAATTCTTAAAGACGACTGTTTTTTTTCTTTTTTTATCTAAATTTTTAAAAATTATCAGGTAAATCTATCCTAACTTTATGATCTTGAAGTAATGGTAAATAATCAATATGTGAAAAATCTTGATGATCAAATTCAAACTGACGTTGTTTTTTTGTTTCCATACGTTTTAAAGCTTTTAAAAAACGTTTGACTTCATTTTTGTCATTTAAAATTAGACCAGGTACAGGTGTGGATTTACCACTTGCGTCTTTTGCAACCATTGTAAAGTAAGACGAGTTACAATGTTTTATAACTCCTGTTTGTATGTTTTCTGCAATAACACGAATACCAACAACCATTGATGTGTTTCCAACAAAATTTACAGACGCTTTCATGGTTACTAACTCTCCAACTTCAATTGGATTTAAAAAATCTACAGTATCCACACTAGCAGTAACACAATAGGCTTTTGAGTGTTTAGAAGCGCAAGCAAACGCAATTTGATCCATTAAATTTAGGATGTATCCACCATGTATTTTTCCACTAAAATTGGAGTGTGATGGCAGCATTAATTCTGAAATACTAATGCGTGAAGCGTCTACTTTTTTGTAATTTTTCATAATTAATAATTAGATCGTCGATCTTTGTCTTCTTCTACTTTAGTAATAAAATATTTAGTGTCACCTAACCAGAAAAAGGTTTTGTAGCGTTCAAAATACGTTAATTTTACAAATTTACCTTGCAAACGGTTTAGATCTTTAATAACCTGTGTCTCTTTATCTTCTACTGAAAATTTAAAAAGTTGAGCCTCAGACACACCTTGACTAACTTCGCCTTCCCAAGTTTTAAACATGACACCTTTGCTACTAAACTTAACAAGCTCACCAGCTCTTACACCTTCACTATAAGTTGCAAAATAGATAAAGCTGAAGTATGCAGCTATTATTAATATAATTACAATTAAGGTTTTTACTAAAAATTTTATCATAATATCTTTGGGTTAATCGTCAGATTCGGCACGTTTAATAAAAGCTTCTGGTAAAGATTTTTTAGCTTTTGCACCAAGTTTTTTAATTTTTTCTACACTTCTAATTAGGTTTCCGCGTCCATCAACAAGCTTGTTCATTGCAGCAGAATAATCTTTTTTGGCATCGTCAATTTTCTTTCCAACACCAGTTAAGTCAGATACTAATCCTTCAAATTTATCATATAAAGCACCTGCTTGTCTTGCAATTTCAATAGCGTTTTGTTGTTGTTTCTCATTATTCCACATGCTATCAACAGTACGTAATGTAGCCAATAGGGTAGAAGGTGTTACAATAACAATATTTTTTTCAAAAGCTTTATTGTATAACGTATTATCTGCGTTTATAGCAACTGCAAAAGCAGGCTCGATAGGAATAAAAAGTAAGACAAAATCAGGAGATTCAATATCATATAAATCTTCATATTTTTTGTCAGACAGTTGGTCTACGTGTTTTTTAATCGAGTTTAAGTGTGCTTTTAAATAAGTCTCACGTTCTTGATCTTCGGCATTAACATAGCGTTCATAATCTGTTAAAGACACTTTACTGTCAATAATCATTTTTTTGTTTCCTGGTAAGTGTAATACAATATCTGGTAATACTCTAGAGCCATCTTCTCTGGTAAAGTTTTGTTGTACAAAATACTCTCTGTCTTTTTCCAAACCAGACTTTTCAAGCACACGTTCTAGGACTAATTCTCCCCAATTACCTTGCATTTTACTGTCACCTTTTAAAGCTCTAGTTAGGTTGGTTGCTTCTTTAGTCATTTGTTGATTTAAGTCTTTTAAACCTAACAATTGCTCTTTTAAAGCACTGTGCATGCTGATACTTTCTTTTTGAGTATCGTCAACTTTTTTCTCAAAAACCATAATTTTTTCCTGTAAAGGATTTAAAATGTTTTTGATGTTTTCTTTATTTTGAAGTGTAAACTTTTCGCTTTTTTCGTCTAATATTTTAGTAGCTAATAGCTCAAAATCTTTACGTAATTGTTCTTGTCTAATTTCAAGTTCCTCATCACGTTTTATATTAAGTTGTTGTAGATTTTCAAACTCGGTATTTTTTCTAGCTAATTCTTGACTTAAAAAATCTTTTTCGCGTCTAATAGACTCTCTGTCAGTTTCGATTTTAGAAATCGTATCACGTAAATCTCCTAATTGTGTATTAAAACTAGAGGTTTGTTTTTCGTTTTCAGTAGTATGGTAGTGTTTTAAGTCATTTAATTGCTGTTGTAGGTTATTGTTACGCTCTTCTAAGGTGCTTTTTTCGCTTTTACTTTTTAGTTTAGTAAAAAGCATACCTAAATAACCACCGATAGTGGCAGCAATTAATATAGCAATAATAAGGATGATGTTGTCGTTCATTTTAATTAACAAAGAATTTGTGTAAAGATAGTTAATTTGTCTCTCAGTGAGAAGTTAGTATTTTTATAAATTGAATACTTAATTTAGTTACTACTGAAAGTAATTAATAGTTAGTTTATGAGGTATTAAAATAGACTTTTAAAATGCTAAATTTGATACGTCATACTGAAACAAGTTCAGTATGACGTATGTTTGGTGATTTTTACTACTGATTCATATTTTAGTAGTATAATTTAACTGAAGAAAACACAAAACACTCAATAAAGATGAGATACTGAAACGAGTTCAGTATGACGTGGTTTATGATTTTTAATTTAAATTTAAATGAAGTTGATTCAATAAAAGGGAATTTATAAAAGCCTTAATTAATGTGTGATACTGAAACAAGTTCAGTATGACGTATGTTTGTTTGTTATTTGAATTTTAAAAGTATTAGGTAAAATTACTTTTTAACTCTAAAACTACCTGTGTTTGGGTCAAAAACAATCATATCTTCTGGAAAAAGGTTAGAAAATGCACCTTTTTCAATTAAATGACAAGGTGAGTCACTAACAATAGAATTATTTGACATGACAATCATACTATCGCATAATTGGATGGCTAAATCTATTTCGTGAGATGAAAACAAGATGGTTTTACCGGTTTCTTTGGTTATTTTTTGAAGTAGTTTTAAGATGTACACCTTGTGGTACATGTCTAAATGTGACGTTGGTTCGTCTAGAATAATTAAATCGGTATCTTGTGCTAAAGCACGTGCTATCATTACTTTTTGTAGTTGACCATCACTAAGCTCGAAACATTTTTTATGTTTTAAATCTGAAATATTTGTCTGACTGATAGCTTTATTAATAATACTTAAATCAGCTTCGGTTATTGTGCCAACCCAATTGGTGTAAGGTTGTCTTCCTAAGGCAATCAATTCAAAAACGGTTAAATTTTTTGCTGTTAAAGTTTCGGTTAAAACCAAACTTAGCGTTTTTGCTAGTTCTAAATTACTGTAATTTTCTAAAGTTTTTTGGTTAATGCTAATATTTCCCTGTAAAGGGTTTTGAACTTTGGTTAGTGTTTTTAATAATGTAGATTTCCCGATTCCGTTACCACCAACTAAGCCTATTAATTCGCCTTTGTTTAAGGCTAAATTAATATTGGAGGCAACTGTAATAGTTTCTTTTTTAGAGGTGTATCCAATGTGTAGATTTTCGGTTTTTAGGATGGTATGTTTTAAAGAGGTTTTCATAATATTAAAACACCATTTTACGTTGTCTAACTAATAACCAAACCACAACTGGTGCACCTATCAATGAGGTGATGGCATTGATTGGTAATAAATAGTCTGTGTTTGGTAATTGTGCAATGCTGTCGCAAATTAACATGATTATTGCACCAAATAAAAAAACTGCAGGTAATAATATTTTATGGTTTGAAGTATTAAATACTTGTCTTGTTATATGCGGAATGGCTAAACCTATAAATGCAATTGGTCCTGCAAATGCAGTTATTGTACCTGCTAATAAACTTGTTGCAATAACAATTATTAAGCGACTTTTTTTGATGTTTAATCCTAAGCTTTTTGCATAGTTTTGACCTAATAATAAGGTGTTTAGCCCTTTAATGGATGCTATGCTAAAAAGGATGCCAAAAGTATAAATAAGTGAAAATATTTTGACTTCGGTCCAATCTAAATCTCCTAAACTACCAAATCCCCAAAAAATGTATTGCTGCAATTGTTCTGCACTACTAAAGTAGGATAGTACGCTAACTATGGCAGACGTAATGCTACCAAACATTAATCCAATAATTAAAATAGCCATTGTGTCTCTAACTTTTGAAGAGACTATTAAGACTAATAGTAAGACTAAAAAACTACCTATGCTTGCTGCAATAACTAAACTCCATTTTGATAATAGAAATGTGGCTAGAAATCCGCCAAAAATACCACTACCTAAAATAACTAAAGCGACACCAAGACTGGCTCCTGAGGTTATACCTAAAACAAAAGGTCCAGCTAAAGGGTTTTTGAATAATGTTTGCATTAATAAACCAGAAACACCTAAGCCAGAACCTACTAAAATAGCTGTGATGGCTTTTGGTAAACGGTAATTTTGTATGATGTATTCTTTACTACTATAGTCTGAAGAATCCACCAAAAAACTATCTATTATAGTGTTAAAACTAATGGATATAGAGCCTAAACTGATGTTTACACAGCACAAGACAACCAATAGTATTATTAAAATTATAAAGCTATATTGATAGTTGTTTTTCAATAGTTTAGTATTTGACTTAGGGTAGAATATTGTTTAAATATTAGGGATTGTATTTGTATTACTTTAGTTGTTTAAAGAAAAACGGTTGGTAATATGGTAATAGCTCTGGATGACTAATTTTAATAATATCTTTTAATACCAAATCAGGTCTTGCTAAACCAAGCTCATAATACAAAACACCTCCAGTTTTACCTGTAGTATTAGAAAATGTATATATGGCATTATTTTTAAAAGCATCAAATTGTGTGTAATGTGTGTTGGCTTCTTTTAAAGCTTCCTTAGTTGGGTAATAAGATGGACTTAACCAAAGGTTTGCACTTTTTGCTTTTTCAAAGACGGTTTCGAAGCTTAAAGCTAAACTTCCTTTACCAGTTGTGTCAGCATATAAATAGTCCACATTAGCATCTTTTAAAAATTGAGCTTCAGTACTCGTTCCGTTTGGAAGGTACCATACATCTTTGTGCATTGCTCCACTTATTACTGTTGGTCTGTTTTTAACCGTTTGTGCTAGTTTTTTTGCTGCTTTGTAATCCGTTTCTATGGTTTTAAAAATAGAATCGGCTTGCTTTGTTTTATTATATAACGCACCAAAAAACTTAATCCATTCAGCTTTAGCTAAAGGAGATTTTTCTACCCAATCACCATTGTAAACTACAGGTATATTGGCTTTACTGACTGTATTTAAAGATTTGCTAGAACCGTCTATACCAAATCCAACAACAAGATTAGGATTTAGATCTAGAAGTACTTCTGTATTTAAACCTTCATTTTTTCCTAGCTCTCTAACCTTACCATTATCTATAAGTTGTCTTGTTTTTTGAGATGAGACATAATCTGTGCCAGGAAAACCAATCAAACTTTCTTCTTCATTTAACAACTCCAATGCAGGAATATGTGTTGTTGATGTCACTACAATACGTTTGACAGGAGTTATGATAATGCCATCATATTCACCTTTCATAAAAGATCTTTTTGCAGCTTCTTCTTTAGATATTAATACATACTTATAGGTTTTGTCTGCATTTGGCCAAGGGTTATTAATTTTTAAAACTTTAAAACCACTGACCTCTTCAACACTAAAACCTTCAGCATAAGTAATACTATTTGTTGATTTTTCAAGAAGAGGTAGTTTTCGGATAATACCTTTATCTTCTTTACAATTAAATAGTAAAAATGAAGATATAATCAGTAATAAATAGACTTTGTTTTGTAACATAGGTAACACTTTAGCGGAATTGTTTCCTTTAAATTTATATAAAATTTTAGTTATGAGAGATGGTTCAAATTTAACAATATATATAGTAAGAGGTGTGATTATTGTTCATTTTTTAATTGGCTTTGTTTATTTGATTTATAAAATGAACAAAAAAAAGTAGTCACAAATTAATATTTAATAGTACTTTCGCAATCGAATTTAGGTTTCATTCAGTTTTATTGAATGGATTAAAAGGGAATCTGGTTAAAATCCAGAACTGTTCCCGCAACTGTAAGCTATAACGCTTGTTATTACACTTCATGTCACTGTCATTAAGATGGGAAGACCAATAACAAGACGCAAGTCAGGAGACCTGCCAAATTTGTCATCTAATACAATCTTCGGGAGAAAGATTTTTAAGATTTATGAAACAGAATATTGTAGTATTTTTTGCTGTATGTTATTGCGTGTTGTCCTTTGGACAAACACCAACGGACTCTATTCAATTTTTAGATGAAATTGAGTTGAGTGATGTTAAATTGAAACGTAATGCTGCTGGATTTAAAGTCACCGTTTTAAACGATTCTGTATTAAACAAAAACACATCTACTTTTACAGATTTATTACGCTTTAATTCTAATATTTACTTTAAAGAAAACGGTTTTGGGATGGTGTCTTCTCCATCATTTAGAGGGACAAATGCCTCACAAACTGCTGTCATCTGGAATGGAATAAATATAAACTCGCAATTAAACGGTCAAACTGATTTTAATACTATAAATACAAATAACGTTAATCAAGTTGTAATTAGAAACGGAGGCGGTAGTGTACAATATGGAAGTGGAGCAATAGGAGGCAGTGTACATTTGGATAATAATTTAAATTTCAGTAAACATTTAAATAGTAATGTAAAACTAAACTATGGGAGTTTTGAAAGTAAGAATATCAGTTTAGTTACGGATTATGGACAGGATGATTTTGCTTTTAATTTAGGAGTAAATTATATTGATTCTGAGAATGACTTTAAATATTTAAACTCTGATCAAGTGAATGAAAATGGGGCATTTAATAATTTAAGTCTTAATGTTAATTTGGGGTATTTTATTTCTGAAAAAGATGTAATTAAATTATATCATCAGTCTTTTATTGGTAACCGTAATTTTTCTGGTACAATTGCAACACCATCAAAAAGTAAATATGAAGATATAAATTCTAGGTCTTTGTTAGAATGGGTTAGAACTAACCAATACTATAAATCTAATTTTAAAGTAGCCTATTTAAAGGAGTATTTTGAATATTATCAAAACAAAAATTCTGAGTTTTTTACTTTTGGAAAAGTTAATACTTTTCTAGTTAAGCATAATTTTAATTATAAAATATCTAGGCAGTTAAACGTTACAAGTATCTTAGATTACAATGTTATTAAAGGAGAAGGTAGTAGTTTTAGTAATCCTGATAGGTCTATATTTTCAGCAATTGGTTTGATTCAATATAAGCCAAACTCTAATTTAAACTTAGGTTTTAATGTAAGACAGGATGTAAATTCGGATTTTAAAAGTCCATTATTGTTTTCAATGGATGCATTAATAGGTATTACAGAGAATTATAAGATTAAAATTAATGGATCTAAGAACTTCAGAATTCCGACATTTAACGATTTATTTTGGCAGCCTGGAGGAAATCTTGATTTAGTACCAGAATCTTCTTATCAATTTGACTTAGGTCATGTTTTAGACTTTAATTGGTTGCAAATACAGTTGAATACCTACTATATAAGGTCGCAAGATTTGATACAATGGAAACCAAATATCTCTGGTTTTTGGTCACCTCAAAATATAGCTGAAGCCCATAGTTATGGAGCCGAAGTTGGTTTGACTATTAATAAAAAATATGATAATCACCAATTAACGTTTAGCTCAAATTATTCTTACACAGTATCAGAAAATTTAGAAACAAACAAGCAATTAATTTATGTACCTTTTCATAAGGCTAATGTGACATTAGCTTATGGGTTTAAACGGTTAAGTGCTTACTATCAGCATGTTTTTAATGGAGACGTCTTTACAACTTCCGATAATTTAAAAGGTCCATTTTATAGTTTACAATCTTATAATGTAGCCAACTTAGGCGTTAATTATAAAGTATTACAACATTCTAATCATGAATTAGAGTTGGGATTAAAAGTAAATAATCTATTTAATAAACTATATCAAAACGTAGCATTTAGACCAATGCCAAATAGAAATTTTAATATTCAATTACACTATAAATTTTAAATCAAATTATGAAAAAAATCATTTACTCAATTGTAACCTTATCATTATTAGTATTTTCTTGTTCTAATGATGACGATGCGTTTACACAACCAGAACCTTTAGGAGCTTATGAAAACGGAATTTTTGTAAGTGCAGAAGGTGGACCATCTTCAATTTCTTACATATCAAATGATTTTTCTGTAACAGAAAATCAAGTCTATTTTAATGTTAATAATGAAAACTTAGGCGTGTATTTACAATCTGTAGGTTTTAATGGAGATAAGGCTTATATCGTTGTTGATGCAGGAACAATCACAGTTGTTAATCGTTATACTTTTGAAAAATTAGGAACGATAGACACTGGTTTAACGTTACCACGATATATTGCTTTTGATGGTGATACTGCTTACGTGTCTGATTGGGCTGATCCAAATGATACTACAGATGATTACATTGCTGTAGTAGATTTGAATGCTAATACTGTAACATCTACCATAGCTGTAGCTGAAGGTCCAGAGCAGGTTTTGGTAAATGAAGATAAAGTATACGTATCCCATAAAGGAGGTTATAATGTTAATAATGTTATATCTGTGATTAATACATTAGATAGTAGTCTTGAAACTATAACAGTTAACGATGCGCCTGATGAGTTGTTTATTGATAATCAAGGACATTTAACAGTGTTGAGTTCTGGAGTAAATGAATATTGGTTAACACCTCCAGTTGAAACATTAGCATCAATTACAAGAATTGATTTAAATGATAATTCTATAATATCTAACATAGAATTTCCTGAAGGACAACATCCAGGTTTAATGACTTACAATGATGGTAATACTTATTACATCTTAAATAATGGTTTGTATAGTTTGTCAGATACTGAGACTAGTCTGCCGACAACAACTTTGTTTGACATTACTGCTACTAGTGCTTATGGAATGGCAGTAAAAAATAATTTGCTATATGTAACAGATGCAGGAAACTTTTCAGGAAATAGTACTTTAAAAGTATATGATTTGTCTTCTGGATCAGAAACCAATAGTTTTGACGTTGGAGTCATTGCTTCTAAAGTGTACTTCAACTAAGATTTAGTTAATTACTCTAACGCATAAAAAGCCTCTAAATTATTTAGAGGCTTTTTTATGCGTTATATTTTAGGAAAGTGTTAAGGTATTAAATCACAATACCACACACCATAAGTTTCGGCATCACTTTTACAGACATCATTATCATCGGTTTTAGGTGCTTTGTATTCGCGATATACTTTTTCTCCGATTGTAAACGGTATCGGATTTTTAAAGATTGGACCATCAAAACAAAACGTATGGAACTCGCCATTTTCTCCACAAGGATCGACTCCTTCAGGAAGATTATCTATAAAGTTTTCATCTATAATAGTACCAACAAAATCTTGGTCAAAATATTTAGAATTTGCACAAACAACAATAGTTTTAAATCCAAGTTTTAAAAATTGAGTCAACAGTTGTTTAGTGTCTTTTTTCCATAACGGAAAAATAGCTTTAACGTCTAAAGTCACTAATTGGTTTGTACGATAGGCTTTTAAATCTTCAAGAAAAATATCGCCAAATGCACTATGTGTAAATCCTTGATTTTTTAAACTAGTCACACTGTCTTGCATGATTTGGTTATAGAGTTCCATGGATGGTTGTTCTGGCAACTGTATAAAACTAGCTTTAATATTTAAAGCTTGGGTTTGTGCTACTAGTAACTCTTGTCTTAAACCATGCATTGTGACACGATTGTAATGCGAGTTTATGGTAGTCACCAATTGGTTGACGCTATAATTGTTGTCGTTTAATAAATAATATAATGCTAAAGCAGAATCTTTTCCTGTACTCCAGTTAAAATAGGTTTTGTGTTTCAATAGCATTGGTTATTTAAAAATGTTAGGCATATCATTAGTATCGATATACATATTATCTTTAAGTATTGTTTTAGAATTAGAACTTTCAATAATTTTAAATTTAGCTTCATTTTGTGTGTTACTAAATCTTCCATTACCTGTTAAATGTTGAATAGCTCTAGCTAAAAGTGGTTCGTCTTGTTGTCCTAAAACTCCATAATTAGAAATGGTTTCTTCTAATTCAATAGTTGGTGTTAGCCCAGCTTCATATTCATAAAAACCATTAGCATTTTCATTTTTACCAACTAAAGGTTGCATAGCCCAAGTATGATTAGGGTTTATATTTGATGTGCAAGAGTAAGCGCAATCTGGACTATCATATAATGTTATTGAAAATTCGTTTTTACCACGAGTTGTGCCTCCAATATGTACAACATTAATATATGGGTTTAAACCGTTAATTACCAATTCGCTAGCTGAAGCACTACTGCCTTTAGCTAAAATGTAAACTTTATCCAGGTTAAGTGTATTAATAGCAGTTCCGTCTGATAATTGGTTAACAAAGTTTCTGGTAACATCTTCTTCGCTTAATGCAGCTTGTATTTTATTATTCCAGCGTTGTTTTAAAAACAAATCCGAGGTGTCTTGACCAGCTATCATACTTGATAAGTTAATCGCAGAGGCAACACTTCCTCCTGGATTATAACGTAAATCAAGAACTAGTTCTTGTACACCTTCGGCTACAAATTGTCCAAAAACAGTGTTAAGTTGTTGGTCAAAATTACTTGTAAAACGATTGTACATTAAATAACCAACTTTAATACCATCTACAGTAAAGGTGTTGCTAATTAATATTGGATTTTCTTCATACACTTGTTTGGTCAGTGTAATTGTTTCGCCTGTTAAAACAAAATTGTCATTAGTATCCATTTCGGCAAGACCAATTGTATAGGTGTCGTTGTCAGAAAATAATATGCTACCAAAATTGTTTTCATTTAATTGTACACCATCAACAGTTAAAAATACATTACCACGTTGTACACCATTAGAACTAGCACTTGTGTTTGGTAACACGTAATTAACAACTCCAAACACATCAGTTTCGGAAGCGTCAACGAAACCTAAACTAAATTCCATTCCGTTGCTTTTTGATACACCATTTAAAGCATCATTTAGTTCAAAATAATTGTCAACAATCCAGCTAAAACGGTCTTCATCGGATAAAAGGTTATAAAACAAATCATCAGGAGCATCAAAGCTATTTAAATAGGCTGTGTAATCTTCAGAGTTAGAAAATCTATTATCAGCTAAATCTGTAACTTGATCTTGCCAAAAGTACCAAAGGTTTAATCCTTTCCATACAAAATCTTTAATATCGACATCAGCAATAGTATTATCATCCTGATCTTCAAAACACGCTGTAAAACTAATGGATAGTAGTAATAGCAAGGCATATGCCCAAGTTTTTTTCATAGTCATAATTTAAATTTATCTTTATAAATGTACTTACTTTATTTTATATTGAAAATAAATTGTAACAAATTTAATAATGGCTCGTCATAATAGAAACCAACCAACCAAAATGACACAAACCGAGTTTTTAAATATTGTGATGCCTTTTAAGGACAAGGTCTTTAGATTAGCCAAACGATTACTTGTGTCTAGAGAAGAAGCAGAAGATGCGACACAAGAAGTTATTTTAAAATTATGGAAAAACAAAGCTAAAATGGAACAGTATAAAAACGTTGAAGCGTTTTCCATGACCATGACCAAAAACTTTTGTTTAGATAAGTTAAAATCTAAACAAGCACAAAATTTAAAAATTGTGCATAGTAATTATCAAGATCATAATGTTGCTTTACAAAAGCAAATTGAAGTTAATGATAGTTTAAAATGGGTCGCAAAAATTATAGAAGATCTACCAGAGCAACAAAAAATGGTAGTACAATTAAGAGATATAGAACAATATGATAATGACGAAATAGCAAAAATGTTAGACATGAATCCAACAGCTGTTAGAGTCGCATTATCAAGAGCAAGAAAAGCAATAAGAGAAAAATTAACAAGTACACATAATTATGGTGTTAAATAATATAGAACAATTACTAGAAAAGTACGAAGATGGCCTGACTACTTTAAAGGAAGAAGCACAGTTAAAAGACTATTTTAAACAAGAGACTGTTGCACCTCATTTAGAGCATTACAAAGCTATTTTTGGCTACTATATAGCAAATCAACAAGAAACTTTTACTAAAAACGTACCACTAAACGCTAAAAATAATTATAAAATTAAGTGGTTAAGCGTTGCAGCAGTAGCAGTCTTAATGGTTGGTATATATTTTAATAGACCTAAAGAAGACACAATAACAGAGGCAGACAGGTTAGCTTATAATCAAGCTAAATCGTATTTAGAGTTGGTGTCCAGAACTTTCAACAAAGGTACAGCACAAGTCCATTATTTAGGCGCTATTAATAAAGCAGGCACACAAGTTGACTATTTAAAAGAAATGGAAAACCCAGTAGGTCGCATTTTAAATAATAACAAACCCCAAAAACAATAACATAAATTTTAAAACCCAATACAATGAAAAAATATATAACAATAACAGTATTAGCAATATTATTGATGCCTTTAACAGGAATGGCTCAAGACATTTTTGAAAAATATAGTGATGAGGACAAAGTAAGTTACGTCTCAATTAAGCCAAAAATGTTTCAGATGTTGGCTAAAATAGATATTAATACAGATGATGCCGAAGCTAAAGCTTACATGGATATGGTAAACAGTATTACTAGCTTTAAAACAATGGCTACAGGAGATAAAACTATAGCAAAAGACATTACTAAATGGGTAAGTACACGTAGTGGTACTTTAGAAGAATTAATGGAAGTTAAGGACAATGGTGTTATCATGAAGTTTTATGTAAAAGAAGGTAAAGACAGTGATCATGTAAGTGAGTTATTAATGTTTATTAATGGTTTAGAGGCTGTAATGAAAGATTCTGAGGTTGAAATTAACGGAGAAAAACGTAGTATCGAAACTGTTGTAATATCATTAACAGGAGATATAGATTTAAACCAGATTTCTAAATTAACTCAAAAAATGAATCTTCCAGGAGGAGAGGAGTTAGAAAAGAAAACAAAAAACTAAAACCATGAAAACAACCATCCAATCCATAATAACACTCCTTGCTTTAAGTATTGTTATAGTAAGTTGTAAAGACCAAAACTCGATACAAACCTATTTTGTAGACCATCAAGAGTTACCAGCTTTTATGTCTTATGATGTTGCTGCAGATGTTGTAGACTTTTCTAAAGCTAACCTAAGTCCAGATGAGCAAAAAGCATATCAATCTGTAGATAAATTAGATATTTTAGCTTACCGAATTAAAGATAATAACCTAGAAAGCTATAAAACAGAGTTACAAAAAGCTAAAAAAGTTTTTAATAACGAAAAGTATGAAGAGTTAATGGAGTTTAAAGACAAAGGTGTTAAAGTAAAAGTTAGCACTTTAGGTAATGAAGATGCAATTGACGAGTTTTTAGTACTTGCAAGCTCCAATGAGTTTGGATTTACAATTGTTAGAATTTTAGGAGATAACATGAAACCAGAAGAGTTAATTAAATTGACAGATAAGTTACAAAATGCAGACATAGATCAAGCACAACTTAAAAGCTTAACTAACTTTTTTAAATAATCCTTAATAGAGTTGTAAAAAAAAGGCTTATCCATTGGATAAGCCTTTTTTATTATGTGTTATTTTCTTTTTCAAAAAAATTATCGTCGTAATCTTCAGGTTTTTTAACCATAAAAACGTTAATAATTACTATTAAATAAACCAAAACATTAATACCAATATAAACAGGATGGCTTAACCAATCTGTTGCTACACCAACTATAAATAATATGGCTGTTACAGTGCAAAGTATTAAAGATGTTTTGTCATTAAACATAATTAGATACCTGTGTAATTACTTGGAGAGATCGCTTTTAATTCGGTTTTAATAGCATCACTTACCTCTAACGTATCAATAAAATTTGAAATAGAGTTTTTATTAATAGCTTCGTTAGTTCTTGTTAGACCTTTTAAAGCTTCATATGGATTAGGGTAAGCTTCACGTCTTAAAATAGTTTGTATTGCCTCAGCAACGACAGCCCAATTATTTTCAAGATCAGCTTCAAATTTAGCTTGGTTTAATAACAGTTTACCTAAACCTTTAAGTGTAGATCCAAAACCAATTAAGGTATGTCCAAAAGGGACACCAACATTACGTAAAACAGTACTATCAGTAAGATCACGTTGCAATCTAGAAATTGGTAATTTTGCAGATAAGTGTGTAAAAATAGCATTTGCTATACCTAAATTACCTTCACTGTTTTCAAAATCAATAGGATTTACCTTGTGTGGCATTGCACTACTACCAACTTCACCTTTTTTAATTTTTTGTTTAAAGTAATCCATAGATACATACGTCCAAATGTCTCTATCTAAATCTATAACAATAGTATTTATGCGTTTTAAACAATCAAATAAAGCAGCCATATGGTCATAATGCTCTATTTGTGTCGTTGGAAACGAGTGTTGTAACCCTAGTTTTTCTTGTACAAAAGTACTTCCAAATGCTCTCCAATCAATATTTGGATAAGCCACTTTATGTGCATTAAAATTACCAGTTGCACCACCAAATTTAGCAGCACTTGGTATATCATTTAATAAATTAAATTGCTCTTCCAGACGTACAACAAAGACTTCAATTTCTTTACCTAAACGTGTTGGACTAGCAGGTTGGCCATGTGTTCTGGCTAACATTGGTATGTCTTTCCATTCTTCAGCTAAACGTTTTAATTCTTTTACAACGTTTAAGTATTCTGGGACATAGGCATCGTTCATAGCCTCTTTAATACTTAACGGTATAGCAGTATTGTTAATATCCTGAGAGGTTAATCCAAAGTGTATAAATTCTTTATAATCACTTAAACCTAAAGCATCAAATTGCTCTTTAATAAAATATTCAACCGCTTTAACATCATGGTTGGTTACTTTTTCTATATCTTTAATAGCCTGAGCATTTTCAGTGCTAAAAGATTTGTAAATGTCGCGTAAAGCTTCAAATTTACTATTATCTATAGATTCTAGTTGAGGTAATGGTACTTCACACAAAGCAATAAAGTATTCAATTTCTACTAAAACGCGATACTTGATTAAAGCTTCTTCAGAGAAAAAATCTTGTAATTTTTCGATTTTATTACGGTAACGACCATCAATTGGTGAGATGGCATTAAGTTGATTTAAAGACATAAAAATAGTTGTTTTTTAACAAGCTATAAATATAGTTTTTTTAACTATAAGACTAAAGGATTACACTTTAAGAATTTAACAAATATTAAAACCTATACCTTCAGTTTTTTAAAGATATGTTTAGCTCTTGCTTTAAAAGCAGCACTTTGACTAGTAAAATCGCGCTGTAAAATTTGCACCAATTCAGGATGTATCCAATCGTAATCTTGACCAAATAAATATAAAGTAGTCATACTGTAAGCTTTTGGAGCCACTTTACAATCATTAATTAACCAATCAAAACAAGCTTCAATAATTTTTTCTCGATGTATCGGAAGCAAGGCCTTTTTTAATTTTGAAGGCGAGTTTCCATAGTAAGCTTTAGCAATATATTCGCAGATTTTAGCGACAGGTCTTTCTGCCGAATCTAAATGCACTAAACCCATTTGATCTGTAAACCTATCTAAGTATGGGATGATGGCTTCAAGATTTTCGCCACACATAAACTCTAAAATCCAAGCGGCTCTTGCAGATATTTTGTCATCTACTTTAAATAGAATATCAAGGGTTTTTGGTATTAGTGCACTGTCGTTTAATAGCATTTTTGCATAATACAAGCGTTTTTCTCTCGAGTGATTTACATAATTTAATTCTTGATATAAAGCGTCAGTAGTCAAAGATTTACTATTTTTAAAACCTAAAAATAGCTAAAAATGAAAATACTTAAAAAGTTAGGACTTCTTATTTTAATACTTTTTGTGATTGCACAGTTTTTTTCTCCTGAAAAAAACGAAGGAAACACAGAGGATCTAACCGCTTTTTTAACCGAAACTAAGCCAAGTCCAGAGGTTCAAAAAATATTAGAAACCACATGTTTTGACTGCCACAGTAGTCATACTAACTATCCATGGTATGATAAAATTACACCTGTTAATTATTGGTTAGCAGAACATGTTGAAGATGGTCGTAAACATTTAGATTTTTCTAAATGGTCTGATTATTCAGTAAAAAGAAAAGACCATAAATTTGAAGAAATAGCTGAAGAAGTTGAAGAACATAAAATGCCTTTACCAAGTTATACGTGGACGCATTCAGAAGCAAATTTAACCCAAGATCAAATTAAAGCTATAGTAGATTGGGTTAACCAAGTCAGAGTAGGCTATGCGTTAGCGCCAAAAGCACAGTAGTACCAATTAATAATCCGTAAAAATCCCTCATTTGAACCAAAAATTATTAATCATAGGATTTGTTTGGCCAGAGCCCAAAAGTTCGGCAGCAGGTAGCAGGATGATGCAACTTATAAATGTATTTAAATCTGCAAACTATGATATTACCTTTGCATCTGCCTGTGTAAAAACGGACAATGCTTTTGATTTAACAACCCTTGACGTAACGACTAAAGCTATTGTTTTAAACAATAGTAGTTTTGATACATTTATAAAAGACTTAAACCCTAATATGGTATTGTTTGACCGTTTTATGGTAGAAGAACAATTTGGTTGGCGTGTAGCAGAGCAGTGTCCTAATGCGCTTAGAGTTTTAGATACAGAAGACTTACACTGTTTACGTAAAGGTCGTGAACAAGCTTTAAAAGATCAAGCCATTTTTGATAAAAGCTATTTGCAAAACGATACTGCAAAACGTGAAATTGCAAGTATATTGCGTAGCGATTTATCGTTTATAATCAGTCAGGTAGAAATAGAAATATTAGTAAATCAGTTTAATATTAACGAGCATCTTTTATATTACTTACCGTTTTTATTAGATCCAATTACTCCAGAAACACAAAAATTAAGCCCTAAATTTAAAGATAGAAACCATTTTATTACCATTGGTAATTTTATGCATCCACCAAATTTTGATGCAGTACTTTTTTTAAAAACCGATATTTGGCCTCTTATTAGAAAAGAATTACCAAAAGTAGAAATGCATGTTTATGGTGCCTATGAGTCTCAAAAAGTAAAACAATTACACAATCCTAAAGAGGGATTTTTAATTAAAGGTTTTACAGAAGATGCTAATAAAGTAATGCAAGAGGCTAAAGTTTGTTTAGCGCCTTTAAGATTTGGAGCTGGTTTAAAAGGAAAACTTATTGATGCCATGATAAACGGTACACCTTGTGTAACTACAACTATTGGAGCAGAAGGTATGTACGGAACGTTAAGAGATACAAATGCGTTTATTGAAGACGATGCTAAAGCATTTGCTAAGCAAGCAGCAGAATTGTATACGAACCGCATTTACTGGAATGGAAAACAAAAAACTGGTTTTATGATTATTAATACCTTGTATGATAAAGCAATCTATACTAAAGATGTTTTACATAGATTTGAACAGCTTCAAGCAGGATTACAAAGTCATAGACAACAACATTTTATTGGTCAAGTATTAATGCATCATACCGTACAAAGTACTAAGTTTATGAGTCGTTGGATTGAAGAAAAAAATAAAACCAAAACATAAACCTATGGTTTGGTTTACTTAATTATGTAAACATAAAAAGATAAAATATAAAAAAGAGCTTCAGTTTTAAACTGAAGCTCTTTTTTTATTACTCTATATGTTATATAATATAGCGTTACTTTATTAAGCAGTAACTTCACTTTTTTTGATTTTTCTGTAAGGGAAAGAATTAAAAATACTACGTTTTGCAAAACGAGTTTGTTTATCACTCTGTGAAAATTTAATGTATAATCCTTTATTTACACCAAAATACTCATAAGTATCACCATTTAAAAACGTCACTTCTAATAAAAGACCTTTATGTTGCCAGTCCATTATAGGTGTGGTAATAGTTGTCATGTACTCTTCCTTATTTGCTTCAATAGTTTCAGGAGCCATACTTACTAAAAAGTGGTAACCATCAATAATTTTTCGGCTCATTGCTTCAGCTTCAATAGCTTTTTCATCTCCAGCTTGGAATTTGTCAGGATGCCATTCTTTTACCAAATTACGGTAAGATTTTTTTAAAGTTTTTAAAGATAAATCTTGATCAACGTTAAATAGCTTTTTGTACTCGTTAATACGTTTCATAACAGGTGTTTTTTTAATAAGGCGCGAAAGTACTCTTTTGTTTTGAATTGACTATTAGAAAGTTGCAAAATTATTTGATTATAATTTCAAAACAACAAATTAAGTATTCATTTGTTTGTTTTTAAGGCGTTAACAAAAAGCTTAACCTATAAAAATAGTGTATTTATTTATTAAATAAATTTAGTGATGTAGGTATAACCTAAATTTAATGTAGGTTACAATTTGGTTATACTTTGGTAATTTTTAGTTAAAAAACCTCTTTGATAGTTATTGTTTTTTTGTGAAAAATATTCAACTTAAAAACACAACTAAAATGAAAACATTTAATTACTATGCATTAGCATTTGTAACATTATTTACACTCACTTCTTGTAATGATGATGACGATTCTGGTACAGACACAAACGAGGACGTAAATCCAGTAAATTTAATGTCGCACTCTACGACACCAAATTTTTTACAAAAAACTAGCGATTTTAATAATATCAATATATATAACTTAATGTCATCAGAGGATCAGTTAGAAAATACTCCTGATTTTGTTTATGGATCTATGGCTGATGGTGCAGGATTAATTAAAAATGATGATGGGACTTTTACATTAATCAATAATATTGAAGCAGATTACTCTATTGCTAGAATAACTTTAGACAAGACCTTTAAACCTGTAGGTGGAGAGTATATCTTAAATGCTGCAGCTACAGCATCTACAGCACAATGTTCTGGAACGTTAATTACTCCAGAAGAGCATGGTTTTGGACCATTATATTTATCTGGTGGAGAATGGGGTGGAGCCTCTAAAGGTGTTTTTATTACAGATCCATTTAAAAGTGCTGGTAATGCATCAACAGCTACATTATTAGATGCCATGGGACAATGGTCGACAGAAAATGCTGTGGCTATTGGTAAAAATGCTTATTCTGATAAAACAGTTGTTTTTATTGGAGATGATCATTCTGATAACTCTGTACCTTCAGGTCATTTAGGGATGTATGTTGGTGATGCTGGAGATTTATATGGTGGTCAATTATATGGGTTAAAAGTAACTGCAGAAGGTGTAGACTTTGAAGTAGATATGGAAGAAGGAGAATCTTATACTGCAGAATTTGTACAGTTAGATGAAACACAAATAGACCTTTTGGATGCTGAAGCTAAAAATAAAGGTGTTATGGGCTTTTCTAGATTAGAAGATATAGACTGGAGAAGAGGTAGTGCTGCTAATAATAGAGAAATTTATTTTTGCGTTACAGGAAGACATAAACCAGATTTAATAGGAAAAGGATCTTTATATGGAAGAATCTATAAAGTTACTTTAAATGAAAACGATCCAACAGGACCAGCAACTATTACTTGTGTTTTAGATGGAGATAAATTAGATGGTGTAGCAAAAGCATTCCATAGTCCAGATAATATTTTAGTGACTGAAAATTATGCTTACATCCAAGAAGATCCAAACGGATATTTTGATACAGACGATAAAACACACTATGCTAGATTATACCAATATAATTTAAATACTGGTGAGTTTAAAACAGTATTAGAATGTGATCAAATATCAGCAGCTGCTCAAGGTTATGGAGCAGAGAATCGCATTTGGGAGCTTACAGGTATGATTGATATTTCTGAAACTGTTGGAAAAGAAGATACATTTATATTAATTACTCAAAATCATGGTTGGGAACCAGAAGATGGTTCTTCTTTTACAGATCCAAATGCTAATCCTGACTTAGAAAACCGTAAAGAAGGTAGTATGCTTTTTGTAGTTGAAGGTTTAGAACGTTAATACATGAAAGTATATTTTTATAAAAATATAAAGACACACCAACTATTGGTGTGTCTTTTTTTAATGGTTTTATGTGGTTGTAAAAAGAATGATGCAACTACTAATATTAGTCCTGTTAAGCAATATCAAAAAACTTATTTAAAACATTTAAACGCTAGCGTAAATTATCTAGACTCATTGTTATCTAGTACTTCTAAAAACAAATTTCAATTCCACTATTTAAAAGCTAGACAACATTTTAAACAGATTGAAGCAGTATTTGCTTTTGTAGATAAAGAAAATTACAAAACTATAAATGCTCCAAATATTTTAAAAATTGAAGAAGAGGATGCAACAGATATTAAAATAAATAATCCGTTTGGTTTTCAGGTTATTGAAGAGACTGTTTATGAAGACACAATAGACACAGTTGAGCTTAAAAAGATAGTTTTAAAAACAAAAAATAGATTACAATTAATAGCTAATAACACCAATCTAAAATTAAAAGACTACCATGTTTTATGGATTATTCGTGATCAAATTGCTAGAATAGCACTGACAAGTATTTCTGGTTTTGATTCACCTGTATTACAGTCCCTAAAAGAATCTGCAATTGCTTATCAAGGTGTTTTAGATGTATTAGAAGTATTTAAGAATAATTTTAAGTCTAAAACAGTATATCAAGATTTTAAATCTGAGATTGAAACTTCGCAAAACTTATTAAATTCAAGTGATTTTGAAACTTTTGATCGTTATAGTTTTATTAAAAGTCATGCGCATAAACAATTAGAGTTATTACAAGCTATTAAAAAGGATTGGTCAGTAGACTTTCCTTTGGAGTTGGCTTTTAATAACGACATGACGTCTTTGTTCTCTAACACGACTTTTAATCTTGATTTTTTTGCAGACTTACCTCATGCAGATACGTTACAATTACAAAAGCAACAATTAGGGAAAGTATTATTTAATGATACTAGATTGTCTAAAGATAATAGTATGAGTTGCGCTAGTTGCCACCATAAAGACAAAGCGTTTACAGATGGACTTAAGGTGTTTCCTAATCAAAAACGAAACTCGCCAACATTACTTTATGCAGCTTATCAGCAAAGCTTTTTTTATGATGGTCGTACTGGTAATTTAGAAGGTCAAATTGTAGATGTGGTAAATAATAAAGCCGAATTCCATTCGGATTTAGACAATTTAACAAAGGTTGTTAAAACGGATTCTATTTACGTTAATACTTTTAACACCTTGTTTAAGGATGGTGTTAATCAGCAAAACATTAGAAACTCAATTGCTGCTTATGTTAGAAGTTTGGGAGATTTTAATTCTAAATTTGATTTAAATATTAACGGAAAAGAAAACACTTTAACCACTCAAGAAATAAATGGGTTTAATTTATTTATGGGAAAAGCAAAGTGTGCAACTTGTCATTTTCCACCAGTTTTTAACGGAACAGTACCACCTGTTTTTACTGAAACAGAGTTTGAATTGTTAGGCGTACCAAAAGACACGATTACTAATGTGGTTGATACAGATTTAGGACGATATAATGTGTTTAATACACCACAACGACAGCACTTTTTTAAGACACCAACAATAAGGAATATTTCTAAAACAGGACCTTATATGCACAACGGAGTGTATACCACTTTAGAACAAGTCATGACATTTTATAACAATGGAGGAGGAGCAGGACTTAAAATGGATTTAGAATACCAAACATTACCTTCGGATTCATTACAGTTATCCAATAAAGAAATTAAAGCTGTGATTAGTTTTATGAAAACATTGGATGATCTATAATCTATTATTCATTTAAAAGAACAAAAAACAATCCATATTGAATGGTTGATTTTTTTTGTTTTCAACTTTAGTATAAAGTTTTTTTAAAATTCTAAATCTGTATTTTTAAATAATGCTTGAAAGGCAAAAGCAATAAGCATAACGATGACACAACCGACAAAGTTTAGCCATAAAAAAGGAAGGTTTATAACTTCGAATTCATCTAAAAAGAATAATCCAATGACTAATACTTGCGTAATTAAAGCAGCTACAAAAACAGCATTAGCTTTGATATGTTTAAAGAAAAAGGCTAATAAGAAAATACCAAGGACGTTACCATAAAATATAGATCCAATAATATTTACTAACTGAATTAAGTTTTCGGCTAGATTTGCAACACAAGCCACACCAATAGCCAAAATACCCCAAAGTAATGTAAATCCTCTAGAGGCTTTAACCATTTCTTCGTCTGTTTTAGATCCTACTCTGTTTTTGTATAAATCAATAGTTGTAGTACTAGCTAGTGCATTAAGCTCTGAAGCTGTACTTGACATAGCTGCACTTAAAATAACAGCCAATAACAATCCAATTAATCCTTTTGGTAAATTATTAAGTATAAAATGAATAAAAACATAATCCTTATCGTTGCTTTCTACTTTTAAACCTTTTGCTTCACCAGCTTTTTCAATTAACGCTTTAGCTTCGTTACGGATATCATCGTTAGCTTCATTTGCAATAGAAATATATTTTGCAGCATTAGGAGTTTCGTTGTTTGTAAACGCACTGATAATGGTTTGTTTATCCTTGAAAATTTTACTTTGTTCAGCTTCCAAGCTTTTATAATCTTCAGCATATTTACTATTTAATACTAAATCTGTAGCAGTTGGATTAAAATTTAAAGGGGCTTCATTAAATTGATAAAACACAAAAACCATGACACCAACTAGAAGAATAAAAAACTGCATTGGGACTTTAAGTAATCCGTTAAAAATTAATCCTAAGCGCATTTCTTTTACAGATTTACCAGATAAATAACGTTGGACCTGACTTTGATCTGTACCAAAATAAGATAGCATTAAAAACGTCCCTCCAATTAGACCACTCCAAACGGTGTATCTATTATTTAAATCGAAAGAAAAATCAAGGACTTCCATCTTACCACTAGCTCCAGCAATGTCTAAGGCTTTTCTAAAAGTAATGTCGTCAGGTAATTGATTTAAAATTAAAATGAAAGCAATGACCATTCCTGTAAAAATGACCACCATTTGATGCTTCTGTGTCACATTAACAGCTTTAGTACCACCAGAAACCGTATAAATAATGACCAAAACACCAATAATTACGTTTAATAACAAAAGGTTCCAGCCAAGTACAGCAGATAATATTATAGCAGGCGCAAAAATGGTGATTCCTGCAGCAAGTCCACGCTGAATTAAAAATAAAACAGCGGTTAGGGTACGTGTTTTACGGTCAAATCTGTTTTCTAAAAACTCATAAGCAGTGTACACTTTTAGTCTATGATACAATGGTATAAAAACCATACAAATTACAATCATAGCAATTGGTAGTCCAAAATAGAATTGTACAAATCCCATTCCGGAATGAAATGCTTGACCTGGTGTACTTAAAAAGGTGATAGCACTGGCTTGGGTAGCCATTACAGATAGACCAATAGTCCACCATTTGCTATTGCTTCCGCCTTTTAAATAATCTTGTACATTTTTACTTCCTCTGGTTTGATACGTACCATATATAACAATGGTTAATAATGTCCCGATTAAGACAATCCAATCTAGTGTTTGCATAATTTAGAACAGTTTTGTGATAAAGTAAAAAGCGATAACATACGCAAGGTTAGCGACTAACAGTAAGGTGTATAATGGTTTCCATTGGTATTTTGGTTGGTCTTTTTGCATAGTTTAATGTTTTAATCCATTATCATTATTAATATTGTTTTTACCTATACTTAGCATATTTGCAAATAACCTATATGCACCAGAAACTCCTGCAGGAAACTCTCTAAAAAAGCTTAAGCCTGTATAGATATAATGTCCTTTTCCATGTTTCGCGACCAGTAAGCTTCCTGTTTTAGCAGTTTCGTTTTTGTCATGCATAGATAATATTGGCGTAAACTGTGGAGCCCATTGATTTGGAAAATACAAACCACGCTCTTGCGTCCAACCTTCAAAATCTTTAGTAGTAATAGTGTTAGGAAAGTTTAATATCTCATGTTTAGGAGCTAATAATTTAACTTCGGCGTTTTCATCTGTAACACGATCTCTAGATAATTTTAAGTCGTAAGGTGCAATTTGATCTGTTTTTAAACGACGATTAGTATTGTATTGCACAATCATGTTTCCTCCATTTTTAACAAAATCAAACAGTAGGTCTTGTTTAAATTTTAAAGTTTCAACAATATTGTAAGCTCTAATACCTACGACTACAGCATCAAAAGCACTAAGTCTTTCTGCTGTAATGTCTTCAGGTTTTAAAACCATAACATTATAACCAATTTGCTTTAAACTTTCAGGAACCACATCTCCAGCACCTTCAATGTAAGCAATGTTATTTCCTCTTTTTTGAATGTCAAGGCGTACAATTTTACTTTCGCTAGGTAGTAATACTGTTTGAAACGGAATATGCTCATAGTCAATTTCTACTAACTCTCTAGTGTAAGTTTTATTACCAATAGTAACAATAGGACTTAATAAGCCTTCATTTTGATTTTTAGGAGGAATAACAGTAAAAACTAAGGTTTGCTCTTGACCTTTATTAGCAATAGAAATGTTTTGCTTTTCAGGATACACAGACCATCCGTTTGGATAGGCAAGGGTAACAAAACCTTCTAAATTATCTTTTCCTGCTTTAACAGTTACAGGAATCTCTTTTTGTTGGTCATTTTCAAAAATAATAACCTTCTGATCTATTTTGGCAGAGGCCTCAGGTATAATTTCAAAAGGTCTATACAATTCACCTTTATCAGGTTTTGAATAACGATAAATTAGGTCTTTTTTTAGTGTAAAAGCAAAACCATTTATATTTAAATTAAAATCAACCGTTATTGCACGTGGTGTTTCTGGTTTTCCTATTAAGTTTTTATCATCAACAGTGTACATTCCTAAACTTCCTTTTTTATTTAGCCAATAAGGAGCTGTAGGTTGTAATTTTGTAGATATAGTAAGCTGCTCCTTTATTTGTTGTTTGTTGTTGTAATTTAAAGGTTTACCGTATTTAGTAGTATTAATTTTATTATTTAATATAGAATAACTGTCTAATGTTATGTTTGCGTTGCTTCGGTTTAAGGCTTCTATAGTTACATCTATAGTTTGGCCAGTTGAAGCTGTTGGAGCGCTTGCTGAAGCCTCAAGATATAATCCTGCACAAGCTTCAATTATTCTATTAATTTCTTTAATTTTTTGAGTTTTCCATTGAGGATTATCTATGTTAGCAATTAATTGTCTAGCTTCTAATAGTTGACTTAAATGCGCTGAAGGATTTTCAAAATTAAAATTGTTTTCAATAGTTTTTAAAATAGCTTCAATTTTTTTACCACCTTTAACTCTTGTCCAAGTGGTATTTATGCCATCAAAAATATTGTTTTTATCTTTTGGTAAATCACCTTTAATTAACTCGATATATTCAGTTTGACTTCCACGTTGAGATAAACGACCAAAACCTTGGCACAAATGTTGGCTACTGGCTAATGCTGCTATTTCGTTGTTTGATAAGCCTAATGTAGGATAATAGACACCAATGTCAAAGCTTAAAAGATTTGTTTTATCTGCTTCATCAAATTTTTCTTGGCTACCATAAAACCACCATGAGGTATTAAAAAACTCGCGTTGAGGTTGCCAAGTTCCGTATTGTTTAACTTGATCAGGATATGCATTTTTATCGTTAGCCAGATCAAAAGCTTCTACACTTAACATAGCCGAACTTGTGTGATGACCATGTGTCGTACCTGGACTTCTGTGGTCAAAACGGTTTATTATAATATCTGGTTTAAATTGTCTGATAGCTAAAACTACATCATTAAGGACTTCGTCTTTATTCCAGATCTCTAAAGTTTCATCAGGATGTTTAGAGTATCCAAAATCATTAGCTCTTGTAAAGCGTTGTTCTCCGCCATCTGTACGCCTTGCTGCTAATAGCTCTTGCGTACGTATTACACCTAATAGCTCTCTAATTTCTGGACCTATAAGGTTTTGTCCACCATCACCACGTGTTAATGATAAGTAAGCAGTGCGTGCTTTAACATGGTTAGCCATGTAAGAAATTAATCTTGTGTTTTCGTCATCAGGATGTGCTGCCAAATATAAAACAGAACCCAAAAAGTTTAGTTTTTTAACAGATTGATGTATCTCTGAAGCGTTAAGTTTTTCGGGTTGTTGTGCTTGTGTAGTAAGCGAAATACTCAGTAATAGTAAGACCGAAGCCAATAATTTTTGCATGGTTATTTTTTCAAATTTGAAACTATTTCAAATATAAACAAGTCATGTAGTGATTTTTGGATTTTTAGTTTTCTTTAACTTAAATTAACACAAAGTGAAAGTTGAAAACTGACAATATTAAAAGGTTTAATAATGAAATTATTTTAGATTATGTCTATTAGCTTACAACCACTTTTTACGTTTAAAATAAACAACCATACCAATAAAAATAGCAATCATGACTATCCAAACAATATAATAACCGTCAGGGTTTTCTAGTTCAGGCATGTTTTTAAAATTCATACCATAGACACCAGCAATAAAGGTTAGTGGTATGAAGATAGTAGCCATTATGGTTAATACCTTCATGACTTCGTTCATTTTATTACTGATAGTTGTCATGTACATGTCCATTAAACTCCAAATCATTTCTCGGTAAATGTCAATGTTTTCTGTTACCTGAATAATATGGTCGTAAACGTCCCTAAAATAGTGTGTGGTTTTTTCTTCTATTAACGGACCTTCGCTTTTTTCTAGTCTATTTATTATCTCGCGAAGTGGAAAAATAGCACGTCTAATTTTTAAAATTTCTCGTTTTAAGTTTTGTATTTGCTGAGAGATTTCCTCTTGCGTTAAACCCGTAAATAAATCGTCCTCAAGATCTTCGATTTTGTTACCCATGGTTTCAATAATAGCATAGTAATGGTCAACAATAGCATCGATTAACGCATATAGTAAATAGTCGGACCCTTCATCACGAATACGTCCTTTTTTATGTCTAATACGTTCTCTTAAACCGTTAAAAACATCTCCTTCTGCTTCTTGAAAAGTCAAAACGTAATTTTTACCCATGACCATGCTAACTTGCTCTGAGACTATTTTTTCAGATTCGTCATAATACATCATTTTTAAAACTATAAAAAAGTAGTCTTTATACTCGTCTATTTTTGGTCGTTGTGATGTATTTACAATATCCTCCAATATTAAAGGATGAAGATTGTAATGTTGTCCAATTTTTTCGATTTGGTTTATAAAGTTTAAACCGTTTAGATTAAACCAAGTTACGGTTTCAGAATCTTTAAATCTAAATGCTTCTTCGACAGAAGATAAATCGGCTTCTTTATAATCATGCTCATTATAATCAAAAGCATGAAGTTGTAATTGTTTATTGTCTTTGGCACCTGTATACACTAATGCACCTGGTACTTGACCTAGATGTTTTTTATAATTTTGGGTACGCTTTTTTTGTCTTTTTTTAGCCATAATGTTTACCTAGTGCATGTCACCAAAATGCTCGATAGCATCTTTTTTAACTAAAGTTACAGCTTTTTGCAGAATTAGGTTGTTTGGGTATGTTACTAAGTCTCCATCATCTTGTCTTAGTAATAGTTGAAAGGCTCTAATGTCCTCTATAATAGCTTCGATTGGAGCATCTTTATCGTGTATTTTTATTTTGTCACCTACTTTATAAGGAAACGAAAAAAACATGATTATACCAGATGTTATGTTGCTTAATATTGACCATACTGCAAATAATCCAACACCTAAAACTGCAAATACAGAAGAAAATATAACGGTTAAGTTTTCTAGTTCTGCACCAAATATATAAGCAAGTATTAAAAGGAATACCAAAAAAAGGGTAAAGGTGGTGTATCTTGATATTAAACCAATTCTTGCATCATTAATTCCGCTTTTACGACCTATTTTTTTTATTGAAATTTTTAATAGTAAACGAATGACTATAAAAACTAATAACAATATAGCTGATGCTAAAATTTCTGATTGTAAATTTTTAAAAAACATATAGCGTTTTAATAAGTTGGCAAATATAGTTTTTATTCTAATTTAAGTGTTTTTCTTAACTCTAAATCTGCGTTACTTTTTTTGTTCCAATAGGCAGATTTTATGGTTTTTAATTTTGTTGCTTTTGTAGTTAGACCGTTGATGGTTTCCTGCCAAGATTCGATAGTATACGGGAATTTAGGACTGAAGTTGATGACTAGCTTTTTATCTAAATCGGCTATAGTTAGCGTGTACTGTCCTGGCTTTATTTCCGCGAAAGCGTTATAAGATTTTAGGGGTTTATGGGTTAGTCTAGTAAACTCTAAACTTGGTATGATTTTAAAATCACCAACAGGTAAACTTTTAGGGTCGATACGTAATTGTGTCCACAGTTGATTTTCTAAAATGGCTTTGTCTAAGTTGAAATTTTGATCTGCTTCACCTTGAAAGTAAGAGTGAGAGCTGATTTGAAATTGCTCGCGATTATTTAGTTGTGTGTATACATGTCCACACCATTCTTGCATTGATGCACTAACTTTTATAGCGTGTTGGTTATTGGCTATTGGGTAAAATGTGCTTTGCATTATGCTGTAAGGATAAATACCTGTATTAAATTTTTTTGTGGCATTTAGTTTTAAAACGTTTATGTTTTGTGAAGTGTTTTGGTCTGCTTTGACTTGTTGGTCTTTAAGAAAGGGTTCGGTTACAAAGACCAAAACTGCTTTTCCGTCACGTATTTCGCCATAACGAGCTTGGTCTAATTGGTATGAGGTGATTTCGGCTTGACCTTGGTACCAATAGTCATTAAATAGTTTATTAGGTTTGAAAGCAGGTGTTTTTGTGGATTTAGTATCCTTTGTTTCTGCTTTTGCTGTTGTTTTAGTTGTACTTTCGGGCTGATTGTTGCAGCTAAATAACAAGTGAGCTATTATAATTACTGTAGTGTATTTTAGGATTTTCATAGTTTGTTTTACTATAAAAGTACAATTCTAAAATTGGTCAGCAATGGTATTTAACGTTTCATAAACAAGGTGTGTTGGCATACCAACGACATTAAAAAAGGAGCCTTCTATACTAATAACTCCAATTTGGCCAATCCATTCTTGGATACCATACGATCCTGCTTTGTCCAGAGGCGCATAGGTGTTTACGTAATGCCAGATTTCGTCATCAGTAAATTCTTTAAACGTGACTTTAGTGACAGCATTTACGGTTTTTTGAAAGTTTTTAGTACGTATGCTTACAGATGTAATGACCTCGTGAGTATCATTGCTTAATGAGGCTAACATTGCGTAGGCTTCATCGTTGTTTTGTGGTTTCCCTAAAGCTTTACTTTTGTGCCAAACAATGGTGTCACTGGTAACTAATATTTCATGAGGTTTAAGTTGATCTATAAACGGAATAGCTTTAAGCTCGGCTATATGATCACTGATTTGGTAGTGTAATAAATGTTTAGGGTAATCTTCTTTAGTGTCTTTTAAACGAACTTCAAAATCTAAGCCTAAATCTCTAAAAAATTGTTGTCGTCTTGGTGAGCCTGAGGCTAATATTATATGTCTGTCTTTTAGTTTTTGGTTTAGCATAATTATTTGTTTAAAAGATGAATGACCATTGATAGTATACCTAATAACATGATTACTTTAAGCCATTTGCTTATATTTTTAAACTCTGTTTTTTTCTCGGCAGTAAACAGTTTGATTGCAACGTAAACTAAAGGAGCTATGACGGTTATTAAAAAATAGACAACAACTATTTCTTGCATGTATAGAAAAGCAGCTAAATAGTAAATTAAAATACCTATGGCTATTATTGTTATTACAAATGCAATTTTTGAAGCTCTGTTAATACCTAATACTATTGGTAAGGTTTTTAATTGTGCTTTATAATCGCCATCAACGTCTTGTATGTCCTTAACAATTTCTCTGATTAATGTTATAATAAAAGCAAAAACAGAATAGTCAAAAAGAACCTCAAACATTGAGGATTGTAAGTATTGGTTTTGAGGTGTTACAGCAGGCAGTAAGTCAAAAACACCAACTATAATTAAGCTTAAACCAACCATTAAACCAATAACAATGTTGCCAACAAGTAGTATTTGCTGTAAAAAAGTAGCATAAATGTAAAGTAAGGCTGCTATGATAACAAATATTGCAAAAAAGCTACTTTGACCCACAGCATGAGATAAATAAAACCCTAAAACGACACCAATTACCGTAAATATCATATAATAATTGTAGGCTTTGTTTACAGAAATGTGTTTGCCAATAACAAGTTGGTCTGGTTTGTTTATGGAGTCTGCATTAACATCAAGAATATCATTAATAATATAACCACCTGATGCAATACAAAGTGTTGAAATTACTAAAAGTATAAACTGAAAGGGATCTAGTGTAGTAGATACAAAAACCGATGTTCCGTCAATAAACATGCTTAGCGATGGGAATAAGGCATACTTAATCAATATTTGTACTAATGCTATTAGTAGCAAATTTTTAAACCTAATAAGTTGTAGTAATTTCAAGTTGTATATGTTTTAAATAAAAATTATTTGAATAATACACCTTCCAACATTTTAATGCAGCATATAGTAATTATAATAAGCAAAACTATTGTTGTAGCAATAGCAATATTGTTTTGGTGTTTTGTTTGTCTTCTAATTTTATTTTTTATTTGCAATTTTTCTATTTCAGAGAGTTTATCTATTTTAAAATCAGATTTGAATTGTTTATTGGATTCAGAATTCAAATGAGATTTTAATTTAGAGAAAGGTGTTTTAGATTTTTGGTTAAATGCCCAAGTTTTGTTGCCAAAACCAATATATCCAAATCCAATGTTATGTCTTCTTTTAGAGTGTTTCAAAATAATTATTAAAACGTTTGTGCGTCAAAATCGCTATCCCATTTACCTTGTACTTTTAGTACTTGTTCTATGACATCGCGTACACAACCTTCTCCTCCTAATTTGTGAGATATGTATTTAGAAACACGTTTGACTTCTGGTACAGCATCTTGTGGACAACTAGATAAACCAACTTGTTTTAATACAGGTACATCAGGTATGTCGTCTCCCATATACAATACATTTTCGGCTTTAATTTGATTGTTATTTAAATACTCGTCAAATTGTACAACTTTTTGGTGTGCACCTAAATATACATCTTTAATACCTAAGTGGTTTAATCTAGTGCGTACACCTTCGTTTGTGCCTCCAGATATAATACAAACATTAAAACCATGGTTTAAGGCTTGTTTCATAGCATAACCATCTTTAACATTCATATGTCTTATCATCTCACCAGTGGAAGTAATTGTGATCATTCCGTTGGTTAAAACACCATCAACATCAAAAATGAAGGTTGTAATTTGGTGTAAATACTCTTTGTAACTTTTAGTGTCCATGGGTTTTTTTTATAGATTCTGTCATTAGTTTGTAAATCGCTTCATGTTCTGGATTATCTAATAACTTTAAATGTCTTTTAATGGTTTTTTTATCGTTTCGTTTTGCTGGTCCTGTTTGTGCCATGTAAGGTGATACTTCCTGGACTTTTCTTGCAGTTTCGGTAATTAATGGTTTTAAAATGTCAAATTCAGCACCTTGTTTTTCAGTTATTTCATGTGCTATTCTGTAAATTTGATTTGTAAAATTATTAACAAAAACAGCAGCAAGATGTAAAGCTGGTCTTTGTTTTGGATTTACTTTATAGGTGACGCAGCCTAAGCTTTGTCCTAGTGTTTCCAGTAATTTAAAATCTTTTTTTCTAAGGGTTTCTATACAAATTGGTACAGTTGTAAAATCTAAATCGACAGCTTTACTAAAGGTTTGTAATGGGTAAAAAACGCCTCTATAAAGTTTTTGGTCAATATCATATAATCTTGCACTACCAGAGGTATGTACTACCAATCGGTTTTCAAAGGGTAGTGTGCTACTTAATTCTGGTATAGCATCATCATTTACAGCAATAATATATACGTCAGCTTCAATTAAGTTGTTTACGTTGTCTGTGATTTTAACCTCATTTTTATAAGTTTCAATACTTTTTAAGTTTCGGTTGTACCATTGCACAACGTTGACAGTATTAGCCTTTTTAAAGCCTTTATATAAGTGTGTGGCAACATTTCCTGCGCCAAGCAAAACTATTTTAATCATACCGCTAAAATACTAAGAAAATAGAAATTTAGAAGCGCAAAACTTTATCTTTGTTATTATGAATAGGAAAACTATATCAAACCGTCAAGATGTTAGGCTTTTAGTAGATCAGTTTTATTTAAAAGTAAGAGCAGATAATGTATTAGGTCCTATTTTTAATGACGTTATTACAGATTGGGACAGTCATTTAAACCATTTAACGACCTTTTGGGAGTCTAGTTTGTTTATTGGTAAAAAATTAGCACATAAATATGTTGGTAATCCTTTGGAAGCTCATGAAAAAGTAGATGCTAAAATGAAGCACACTATTACCGAAATGCATTTTGGTATTTGGTTGAATTTATGGTATGCAACCATCGATCAATATTTTGAAGGTGAAATTGCTGATAACGCTAAACGTCGAGCAAGAAAAATGGGGACCTTTATGTACTTAAAGATTTTTGAAGCTAGGCAAAAGGCTTAACAGTAATTTTAACACAAGATTTGGAAGTTTTTGAGGAATTAAAACCAACAAAAACAATTATCTTTGCACGAGCTAAAAAAGGCCTATTATTATGCAAAATAGAATTGCCAAAATCTTGTTTTCTACTAGATTGACATCTGTCTTATTTATTGTGTTTGCTGTTGCTATGGCAGCAGGAACGCTTTTAGACAGAAACATGGATACCTCTCCAACACCTTATACCAGAAACTTAATTTATAATGCTTGGTGGTTTGAAGCCATTATGGTATTATTTATGGTTAATTTTATTGGTAATATTTTTAGATTTAGATTATTACGAAAAGAAAAATGGGCTACATTATTGCTGCATTTGGCTTTTATATTTATCATTTTAGGTGCTGGAATTACACGTTATTTTGGTTTTGAAGGAATGATAGCTATCAGAGAAGGTGAAACTGAAAGTGGCTTTTTATCTCAAAAAACATACATCACAGCTTATATTGATGGTGATTATAAAATTGACGGTGTACCACAGCGTTTACCTGTAGAAGAAGAAGTAGATTTTTCTGGTCGTATGACTAATAGTTTCGATTATACTGCGTCTTACAATGGTACTCCAGTAAATTTTGAATTAACAGATTTTTTTATTGGAGCAGAAGAAGATGTTGTTCCGGATGATTCTGGTGAAAATTATTTAAAAATAGTTGAAGCTAGAGGTAATGGACCACATAATCACTTCTTAAAACAAGGTAGTGTAGAAAACATACACAACCTTTTAATTGCTTTAGATAAACCAACTCAAGGTGCAGTAAACATTACAACCACCGAAAATGGTTTAATGGTTGAGTCTCCTTTTGAGGGTGAATATCTGCAAATGGCAACCATGAGTCAAGGTCGATTAATTAAAGATAGTATTCAGCCTTTAATGTTGCGTTCTAGATACGTAATTGGAGACATGCAATTGGTGTTTCCTAAACCTGTTGTAAAAGGAAAATTTGATGTTGTAAAAAAGGCAAGTTTCCTTAAACAAGATGATAATGCAGTTGTTTTAAATGTGTCTGCTAATGGCGAAACTAAAGAAATTAAATTATTGGGTAGTCAATGGTCTAATAATCGTTTTAAACAAGTTACTGTTGGTGGTTTAGATATAGCTTTAAAATATGGGTCTAAAGTTTTAGAATTACCTTTTGAAGTTAAATTAAATGATTTTATTGCCGAAAAATTTCCTGGTACAGATAATAACTATTCTTCTTACGAAAGTAAGGTAACTGTATTGGATAAAGAACAAGGTGATTTTGATTTTCATATATATATGAATAATATACTAGATCATAGAGGTTATCGTTTTTTTCAAGCCGATTTTGATAAAGATTTAAAAGGAACCATTTTGTCTGTAAATCATGATTATTGGGGAACTTGGGTGACCTATTTAGGTTACTTTTTGTTATACATTGGCATGATGGCAATTTTATTTGCTAACCATACAAGATTTAGGGATTTACAAAATGGTTTAGAAAAAATTAAAAACAAAAAAGCAAAAGCGGCTACATTACTTTTATTATGTTTTAGTTTAAGTGGTTTTGCACAACACGAGCAACATACGGAAGACGATGGTCACGATCACGAGACAGTTGCTGTTGCGCCAAATAGTAGACCAACAAAAGCCCAAATAGATTCTATCTTAAAAGCTAATGTGGCTCCTATTAAACATGCCGAAAAGTTTGGACGTTTAGTAATACAGGATCTAGATGGTCGTATGATGCCAGTTGATACGTATGCGTCAGAATTGGTTAGAAAACTAACAAAGCACGAAGGTTATGAAGGTTTAACTTCTAATCAAGTGTTTTTGAGTATTCTAGAAAGTCCAATGCTTTGGTATAACGTGCCAATAATTTATTTGGCACCCAAAAAAGCAGATTCTATTAGAGGAATTATTGGGTTGGATAAAAGTCAGAAATACGCAACAATGTTAGACTTTTTTGATGACAATTTTCAGTATAAATTAGATTCTTATTTAGAAGAAGCTTCTGCAGTAAAAGCACAAACAGGAATACAAAAAGAGTTTATAGAGGCTAATCAGCGCATCAACCTTTTAAGTAATGCTATTGAAGGTCGATCGTTAAAGATTTTTCCTGTTCCTGATGATGAAAACAATAAATGGATTTCTCCTTTTGAATATAAAAACGAAGGGTTTAACCAAAAAATACAAGACACAACTTATGGTAGTTTTATAGGTTCTGGTTTTGATTGGTATTTATTAACTTTAAATGAAGCCAAAAAAACTGGTGATTTTACTAAAGCTGAAAAATTATTAGATGCTTTTAAAGTTTCACAGAAAAAAGTTGGAGCTAGCGTAATGCTTAGTGATGATAAGATTGATACTGAAATTTTATATAATAAGTACGATGTGTTTAAAAAACTGTTTAGTTGGTACATGTATGCAGGAACTTTGTTGTTTGTGTTGTTACTATGGCAAATCTTTAAATCTAACAATAAATGGTTAAACAAAAGTATTGTTATATTCAAGTTTGTTATTTTAGGGTTGTTTGTATTGCATACTTTAGGTTTAATAGCGCGTTGGTACATTTCTGGTCATGCACCTTGGAGTGACGCTTATGAGTCTATGATTTATGTGGCTTGGGCTACAATGTTTTTTGGTTTAGCTTTTGGTCGTAAAAGTGACTTAACGTTAGCATCTACAGCATTTGTGACAGCCATGATTTTAATGATAGCACACTGGAACTGGATGGATCCAGCAATTGCAAATCTTCAACCGGTTTTAAATAGTTATTGGTTAATGATACATGTTGCTGTAATTGTAGCAAGTTATGGTCCATTTACTTTAGGTATGATATTAGGAATAGTATCCTTGGTTTTAATTTTGTTGACCAACAAAAACAATAAAGCTAAAATGGATTTAAATATAAAAGAATTAACTATAATTAATGAGATGTCTTTAACTGTAGGTTTGGTCATGTTAACCATAGGGAACTTCCTTGGTGGTCAATGGGCTAATGAAAGTTGGGGAAGATATTGGGGTTGGGATCCAAAAGAAACTTGGGCTTTAATTAGTATTATGTTATATGCATTTGTTATTCACATGCGATTAGTGCCAGGTTTACGTGGACGTTGGTTCTTTAATTTAATGTCAATAATTACTTTTGGAAGTATATTAATGACTTACTTTGGAGTGAATTTTTACTTATCAGGATTGCATAGTTATGCAAGTGGAGATCAAATTGTAAGCTTTAAATTTATAGGAATTGCATTGGTGATTATTGCAATATTAGCTGTGTTTTCTTATAGAAAGTACGCTAAGTTTTATAAGAAATAAAAAGAATTTACTTTTACATGAAAAAAAACTCACTATTATTAGTGAGTTTTTTTTGTTTTAAGGAGTACTTATAAAAAAGGAGAGGTTGATTTTATATAGGTGTATCAAGGCTTTGGATACAAATAACATGTGTGTTTTTAATCCGAAGCTTGAAGTTTTTAGGTAATTGTTTCTATTACATTTAAGTATTGTGTGTATTTAATAAAAAAAAAGACTTGCTAATACTAGCAAGTCTTTTAAGTGTTGTTGGTGATAACTAAATGATTAATTATTCAATACAATTTGCTTAATTATAGTTTCTTTTTCAGTAGTAATATGTAGTATTATGTTTTTTTCTTCGCTAGCAAAATTTAGATACGTTTGTTTAGCATTTATATTTCTAGCCATTTGTAATGTGTTACCGTTGTAATTGTAAACTTTAATTTCTTTTATTGTATCATTATCTGGAGCAGTAACTTTTAATTGTCCAGAGTTAATTAGGTAACCTACTTTAGCTTTCTTTTTCTTTTTTGGATCTAAAGATGATATATTGTCATTATTTTCATCCGTTGTTTCTGGTTGACTAAAAGTAATGTAAAAGCGATCTGTGTAATCTGCTGCATCTACAGTTTCTGTATAAGCAGTATCGTTTATTTTAGTATAGGTGTTTAATAAAGCATCGTGTATGTAAACATCAATATCATTAGTAAATCCTTCTAAGCTTGTTAATGCAATTTGTGCTGTTCCAGAAGTTTCATTATACATTCCTAGTAAATATTGTTTGCTATCATCAAAACTACCTACACCTTGTATAACATATCTATTACCTTCAATAATCCAGTTTAAATCATTGGATTGAGGAAAAATAACTGAAGCATCATAACCATAATCAACACCTTCTGTAGCAATATTGTTAGATGTAAAACCTAAAACAAGTTCTCTGACAGCTCCATTTGGAGAAGTATATTCTAATCTTAATATTTGAACACTGCTTGATGCATTGTTTGTGTTTTCTGAAGTAATATTTGAGTTTAAAGCGAATATGTTATTACAAATTAAAAGTAATAATAGTAAAGTAGATTTTTTCATAATTAGTTTTTTGTCGGTTAAACGGTAAATTTCTTCGACAAAGTTACATTTTATTTTGAATTAAAACCATGAATTGCGTTTTTTTTCGATGAAATGCATTTTCCACAAGAATCAGAAGCTTGTTATTCGATTAAATGCATGTAAATTAGTTTAAGTGTATTGTCTAGTCTTTTTTATTCAATATAAACAGATAATCGAGTGATTTTCTGACAAAACATAAAGCAATGCTTTGTGTTAAGTAAGAATCATATAGTTTTAGCAGCTTCAAAAATGACTTGATTAGTAATCTTTATTAACTTTGAGACATAAATAATATGATATAGTATGAAGTTTTTAAAAGAGTTTAAAGAATTTGCAGTAAAAGGTAATATGATGGATATGGCTATTGGTATTATTATAGGTGCATCCTTTAATAAGGTAATAGATGTATTGGTTAAAAAAGTGTTTTTACCACCTTTATCTTTAATGACAGATGGTTTAAACTTTCAAAATAAACGCTTAATTTTAAGAGATGCTATTACAAATAACGAGGGTGTAATTACTACTCAAGAAGTAGCAGTGCATTATGGAGAGTTATTTGAGGTGTTTTTAGATTTTTTAATCGTAGGATTTACAGTGTTTTTAGTTGTAAAAGCTATGAATAGATTAAGAGATAAGTCTCAAGATGTTAAAAATAAAACTGTTAAAACTCCTAAGGATATAGAATTACTGTCAAGATTATCAGAGTTAATGGAAGAGCAAAATTCTTTACTAAAAGCATCTAAAAAATAAGGTCATGCCAAAACCAAAAGGTCAAAAAAACACTAAAAATAAAGCAAAGCACTCTAAGTTAATGGCTAAAAAGATTAACAAAAAGAAAAAAGAAGAGTTGCTCAGAAAACAACGTCTTAAAGCAATTATAAAAGGCGCTTCAAAAGAGGATGATAGTAATTAAACTATAATTTAATTAGTGTTTTATCAAGATTTAGCTCCTTAATTATAGTGTTAGCAAAACTATAATGTCCTTTTGTGCTTATAATTTTAAATCTATGGTCTTTCATTCTTGTAAAAACATCTAATAAACGCCATTTAGATTTTAATAATTTAGGCTTCTCACTTTTTAACCCAAGTTCAAAGTAGTATTTTTTGGTTCGTTTATAAGCAGTAATATCTGGTGTCATAACTAAATTGTTGTCCTTTTTTATAAAGGTTTTTGGCTGCTCATAACCAGTTAAATCTGCTTTAATGTTTTCAAAACCTAAAAATTCTAAATGGTTAATAGATTGTTGTAAAATGTCTTCGTGTGTAGTTTTGTCTTGTGCTATCATAATCAATATTTTACAAAAAAAATAAATCAGATTAAGTTAATAAGTCGTTAAATCTGAACATGTTATTTATATAATTGTAGCTTACTATTAAATATTCAAGTATTAAATTAGTAAATTACAGGTTTAAAATTATGTATTAAATGAAAGCAAAAAAACAAGGTTTAAATACCATTTGCACACACGTTGGAGAAGTGCCTGATGATCAGTTCAAAGGTGCAATTTCTCCAATATATCTATCTTCATCTTATCAATTCATGGATGTTGATGTAAAACGATATCCAAGATATTTTAACACACCAAATCAAGAATATTTAGCAAAAAAGATTGCAGCATTAGAGTTTACTGAAACTGCAATGATTTTTGGTTCAGGTATGGCAGCAATCAGTCATATGTTTTTAGCCTTTTTAAAATCAGGTGATCATATTGTTGTACAAAATACATTATATGGAGGAACAGCAAATTTTATAAGAGAAGAGTTTCCTAAGCTAAATATAGAATTTACTTTTACAGATGGTTATAAAGTTGAAGATTTTGAAGCAGTAATTAAACCTAATACAAAGCTAATTCATATTGAAACACCTTCTAATCCGTTACTAACTATTACAGATATTAAAGCAATTGCAAAATTAGGTAAGCAAAACAATATTGTAACTAGTATTGATAATACGTTTGCAAGTCCTGTTAATCAAAATCCAGCGCAATTTGGTATAGATTTGATTATGCATTCTGCAACTAAATATTTTGGTGGTCATTCAGATATTTGCGCTGGTGCAGTAGCAGGAAGTCATGAGCATATGGAAAAAATTTGGCATGTGTCTAAAAATTATGGTGGTAGTTTAAGCGATTTTACTGTTTGGATGTTGGAGCGTAGCATGAAAACCATGGGATTACGTGTTAAAGCACAAAGTAAAAATGCTTTAAAAATGGCAAAATGGTTAGACAAACAATCTTTTGTTAAAACGGTATATTATCCTGGACTAAAAAGTCATCCAGAACATAAATTAGCTAAATTACAAATGAAAAGCTTTGGTGCTATGTTGTCTTTTGAATTGATAGACAGTATTAATTCTGATCAATTCATGAAACAATTACAATTAATAAAACCATCAATAAGTCTTGCAGGTGTAGAAAGTACAATACTGTCTCCGACACAAACTTCACACGCATTATTAACACCAGAACAGCGTGAAGCTGTAGGGATTTCTGATGGATTAATTAGATTTTCATTAGGAATAGAAGAAACTAAAGACTTAAAACAAGACATTAAACAAGCGATAAAAACAATCCAATAAAACTAAAAGTTGTGCATAAAAAAAATAAACATTCTGAAGATTACAATTTTGAAACACTTGCAACAGTACACCCAAAACTAGAATCTTTTGTGTTTACAAATGCCAATAATAAAAAAACTATCGATTTTGCAAATCCTAAAGCGGTTAAAACCTTAAACGCAGCACTATTGCATACGCATTACGATATAATTTTTTGGGACTTTCCAGATCATTTTTTGTGTCCTCCAATTCCTGGTCGTGTAGATTATATTCATCATTTATCAGACTTATTACAACGGTCACAATTGGATAAAGACATTACTATTATGGATATTGGTACAGGTGCAAATTGCATTTACCCTTTATTAGGGACCTCAAGTTATGATTGGAACTTTATAGCTGTAGACAGTAATGATGACGCAATAAAGTCTGCACAAAACATTATTAATAAAAACAATTTACAAAATAAAATTAAGCTTAAAAAGCAAACAGACGATACACATGTATTGCAGGATGTTTTAAATGAAAATGATAAGGTTACTATCACGATGTGTAATCCACCATTTTTTAAAAACGAAGCAGATGCAATTAAAGCAACAACAAGTAAACTGAAAGGTTTAGGTAAACCTACAGATCAAATGGTGCGTAACTTTGCAGGACAAGCTCATGAGTTATGGTATAAAGGAGGAGAAAAAGCTTTTTTGCACACTTATCTTTACGAAAGTTCATTACAAAAAACAAGCAGTTTTTGGTATACTAGTTTGGTTTCTAATAAAGATAATATTAAGACCATGAACCAATCTCTTAAAAAGTTAGGAGCCACATCAGTAATGACTATAGCAATGAATATAGGAAATAAAAAAAGTCGTATTGTTGCTTGGACTTTTTTAAATGAAGAACAAAAACAAAATTGGAATAAAAAATAATAACAATGAAAGTAGATATATTAGCATTTGGTGCACACCCAGACGATGTCGAGCTTGGAGCAGGAGGTACCATAGCTAAAGAAATTGCAAACGGAAAAACTGTTGCAATTGTAGATTTAACTAAAGGAGAATTAGGAACACGTGGTACAGAATTTACACGCAAGGCTGAAGCTGAAGATGCTAAAAACATATTAGGTGTATCCTATAGAGAAAATTTAGGATTTGCTGATGGTTTTTTTATTAATGACAAACAACATCAGTTAGAAATTATTAAAATGATACGTAAGTATCAACCAGAAATTATTTTATGTAACGCTATTGACGATAGACATATAGATCATGGTAAAGGAAGTAAATTAGTTAGTGATGCTTGTTTTTTAAGTGGTTTAATTAAAATTGAAACTAGTATTGATGGTCAACCACAAAAGCAATGGAGACCAAAACAAGTGTACCATTACATACAATGGAAAACCATTGAACCTGACTTTGTAGTAGATGTTTCCAGTCATATGGATACTAAGTTAAAAAGTGTGTTAGCTTACAAAACTCAGTTTTTTGATCCTGATAGTAAAGAGCCTGAAACACCAATTTCTAGCAAAAACTTTACAGATAGCGTAAAATATAGAGCTCAAGACCTAGGAAGAATTATAAATGTTGATTACGCAGAAGGTTATAATGTAGAGCGTTACGTCGCTGTGGAAAGTTTATTTGATTTAAAATAAAAATTTTTATTAAAAATATTTGTAATAACTAGTAAATAAATTACCTTTGCACACGCATTATTAAATGCGCACAAATGGTGGTTGTAGCTCAGCTGGTTAGAGCGTCGGTTTGTGGTACCGAAAGTCGCCGGTTCGAACCCGGTCTTCCACCCAAAAGTAAAAAGCTTCTCTGAAAAGAGAAGCTTTTTTTGTTTATAGAAATTTACAAATAAGACATAAAAAATCCCGTAATTTTAATTACGGGATTTTTTAATTTATTACTCAGCTTTATCAACTACAAGTCTCGCGTCTCTGTTAGCGACTTCCCAAGCAGTATAAAACACTAATCGTGCTCTGTTTTCTAATAAATCATATTCAATTTTATCTGGTGTATCACTTGGTCTGTGATAATCATCGTGTGTTCCATTAAAATAAAAAATTACAGGAATATTGTTTTTAGCAAAGTTATAATGGTCCGATCTGTAGTAAAAACGGTTAGGATCATTATCATCATTAAACGTATAGTCCAACTCAATGTTTGTGTATTTAGTATTAACGTCTTCAGATATATTATGTAAATCTGTGCTTAATTTATCGCTTCCAATTAAGTAAATATAGTTTCTATCTCCTGTTTTACGTTTTGGATCTGTACGTCCAATCATATCAATGTTTAAGTTAGCAACAGTGTTTTCTAAAGGAAAAATAGGATCGTTATCTGTATAATGTCTACTTCCAAGTAATCCTTTTTCTTCACCTGTTACATTTAAAAAGACTATTGATCGTTTTGGACCATGACCTTCTTTTTTAGCTTTAGCAAAAGCCTGAGCTATTTCTAAAACAGCAACAGTACCAGAACCATCATCATCAGCTCCATTATATACTTCACCATCTTTAATACCTTCGTGATCTAAATGTGCAGAGATGACAACGTATTCATTTGGCTTTTCGCTTCCTTTAATAATAGCTGCAACATTTTCAGAAGACAATGCTTTAGATTTGTTTGTATAGTCTAAGGCTATAGTTGCAGGTTTTGTTTCATTAGTAAATGATTTGTCAAAACTAGTAATGTCCTTATTAAATAATGCTTTTACAGTTTCGGTATTAACTAAAAAGTAAAACATTTTTTTATCCTTGCTAACTAAGCTCATTCTTCCGCTTGAAGTTCCGTAGCGTAATGCAGCCATAGCAAATACTTTTGGATTATAGTATAATACGGCTTTAGCACCTTTTTTCATTGCTATGTCACGTTTTAAAGCAAATTCTTGTCTAAAATTAGACCATTTAGAATCTTCTTTAGTACCAGAAATTACGTAAGTTCCATCATCATTCTTCGGCTCACCATTAATAAAAAAGACGACTTTATCTTTAATGTCTACATTTTTATAGTTTGAAAATTTATCATCTTCAATTCCGTAACCTAGATTTACAATTTCGTTAGCATTTAGTGTAGAGGTCTCCATTGGATTAATAGATACAAAATCTTCAAGACTTGTTAAGTTTTTGTCATTAACAGTTAACTTGACCTCTGGTTTTGATTGTAATTGTAATGGTACGTCTTGAAAGTAGTTTCCGTCAGACTTTGCTGCAGGAATACCATATTGTATATAGTGTTCTTTTAAAAATTCAACTGCTTTTTTTTGACCTTCAGCTCCTGTTTCTCTTCCTTCAAATTCATCAGAAGCATATTGATATAATGCTGTTTTTAATTCTTCTTGAGTTATGGTCTTAGCATATACACTAGGATCAGTAGTAGTGTTTGTTGTAGTTTTGCTTTTTTGCGAACTTCCGCAGGCAATAAATAATAGGCTTAATGAAGCTATTGAAAAAATGGATTTCATTTAATAAGATATATTTTACAGTTACACTTGTAAAAGTACAAGAAATTTTAGGCTTTTACTAAATTATAATTACATTTTCTAGATTAGAAAAAATCAATAAAAAAAGAGCCTATTTTAAATTTTAAAATAGGCTCTTTTGGGTGTAAGATTATAATTTATAGCTTTAATCAGTGATGATTATATCTTCTAATTCTTCTTTAGCTTCTTCTTTTCTTTTGTCCTCTGTTTGCTTAAGTTCTTTAGTATCTCCAACTTCTGCAACAGTAAAAATAGTTTTATAAGTAGCAAGACTTAAACTAATTATAGTCAATAAAAAAATAACCTGAATGACATGTGTTGGTAAATCTTGATTACGTGCTTTCAAAAATGCTACAATACCAAATATTGCAGCTAAAATAGCAGGTATAAATGCTAGTTTATATAACGGTAAAACAGATAATATTACTGCTAATACAGCAAAAATTAGACCTAAAATAATACTTAGTTTTCTCATGCTTTTTTTAGTTTTTTAATCCAGTTGCCGATTTAATTTTTAACTCACCACTACCTACAGCAATTTTAAATTTTGCAAAAACAGGTATTTTGTTTTCATCAGCAGTTAACCATAATAAGTTAGAATTGCTTCCTTTTAAAACATCTGTTCCTGATGTGCTAATGGCTAATTTGTAGCATTCTTTTTTACCTAAAGCTGTATTTATAGTTTCTTTAGCTAATAATTTAAATCTAAATTTAGTCTGCTTATTATCAAATAAAACGGTAAAAGAATCTGATGCACCAATTGGTGCTTTTTTGATGTCTAAAGTTCTAATTTTATATATAGTGGCAACAATATCTTTTGTTCCTCCATTGATTTTTACATTTTCTTTTTTATCCCAAAAACCAGAAGTAGTGTTTTTTGTTTTCTTTTTAATGACGCTATTTACGCGATTGGTTTTATGGTTGTATTTATATTTTACAAATTTGTAATAACCACCTTCATTAATTTCTCGGTTGTATAAATATGGTGTTATAGTTCTTGGGTTAACATAACTTTCATATAGATCTCTAATTTTAAAATAACTATCAAAACTACTATAAGTGGTTGCTGTACATTTTAAATGTAAAAGTTTGGATGAGCTAGTATTCATTTCACTAGTTTCCATTCTAACTTCTGCTACATCTGTTAAAATTCCGGACATGTTATAAGCAGCAGAAAATATAAGTTTTTCGCCAGCTTTAAACGCTCTGTTGTCCTGTCCATAGCTAAAAGTTAAAGCAGCTAATAGTAATAATAAGGTTAGTTTAAACTTCATAATATGAGTATTTAATTGTCAAAGATATAACTTAACATTAATTGTGCCGAAATTATTGTGCGAATTTAAAATCATGTTAAAGCTTTTTTTTACATCTCTACCAATAAATCAATTTTGTACCTTTGTGATGTGATAAAAGAAATTTTACATAAAAGTTTGTCCTTTGTTATGGCATTAGTCGTGTTGTTTTCAACATTGTCTTTTACTGTAGAGCGTCATTATTGTGGCGATTTTTTAGTAGACACAGCAGTATTTACTAAAGCTAAAAGTTGCAATAAGGATATTTCTAATGTAAATGAAGAGACTGTGGTGGTAATGAAACCATGTTGTAAAAATGAAGTAGATGTTGTAAAAGGTCAAGACCAATTAAAAAATAACTCTTTTGATGATTTAGACTTTAAAACGCAATCTTTTATTACCACTTTGGTATTGTCTTATTTTAATTTATTTGAAAGTCTACCAAAGTTAAACATTCCTCATAAAAATTACGATCCACCTTCCTTAATTGTGGATTATCAAGTCCTTCACGACGTATATATTATTTGATAAAAAGCTTTGTTTAGTTTTCGCTTATGCGGAAAACACATAAAGGAATTTTTTATTAAAAAAATATATAAATGAAACAAACTTATAATATTACAGGTATGTCCTGTAATACTTGTAAAGTAGATATTGAATCTGCTTTACAATCCACAAAACATGTACAATCTGCTGTTGTAGATTTAGATACTACCAAAGTAATTTTGGACGTTTCTAAACCTGTTTTAAAAAATCAATTGCAGTACGCATTGTTAAATACCTATTCAGTTAATCCTATAAAACCAAATAAACAACAGGTTGTAAATCCTATTTTGATGTTGTTTTTAGTTGTGTTTAGCTTGTTATCAGTAACAAGTTTTGGTCAATCCGAATTGTCAGGAATAATTTATGAAGCCTCAACAGATAACAATCCACAACCTTTATTTGGAGCCAACATAATTTGGTTAGGAACTAGTGTTGGGACTTCTACAGATATAAATGGACAATTTAAAATACCATATAATTCAAATTACAAAAAGCTTATAGTCAGTTATGTTGGATTTAAAACCGATACTATAGATGTAGCCAGCAACAAGACTATTAAACATTATTTAAATCCAACTACAGATTTAGATGAAGTTGTTGTGCAATCCAGAAAAAAAGCAACTTCTAGATCCTATTTAAAAGCCACAAATACAATGTTAGTTAGTAGTGATGAGCTTTTAAAAGCAGCTTGTTGTAACCTGTCTGAAAGTTTTGAAACCAATCCGTCAATTGATGTTAATTTTAGCGATGCAGTTACAGGAACACGACAAATAAAAATGTTAGGATTATCAAGTCCTTATATATTGATTGCAACAGAAAATATTCCGTCAGTAAGAGGTGCTTCCCAAGCATTTGGATTAAGTTTTATTCCTGGGACTTGGGTTGAAAGTATTCAAATTACCAAAGGAGCAGGTAGTGTAGTTAATGGTTATGAGAGTATTGCAGGACAAATTAATGCAGAGCTAGTAAAGCCAACTACAGATAATTCGTTTTTTTTAAATCTGTATGGAGCAAGTAGTACACGTTTAGAGCTTAATACTCATTTTAATACTAGTTTAAGCGATAAATGGAGTACTGGTCTGTACATTCACGGAAATACGCATCAGGAGAAGCATGATGTAAATAATGATGGGTTTTTAGATATGCCTGTATATAGTCAAGTTAATCTAATGAACCGTTGGCAATATACTGATACCGAAAAAGGTTTTGTAAGTTTTATAAATCTAAAATATTTAAATGACGATAAACAAGGTGGTCAGTTAGATTTTAATCCAGATACAGACAAATTAACTACAAATGCTTGGGGAAGCGAGATTAATACACAACGCTATGAGTTGTCTGCTAAACTAGGTTATGTTAATCCAGAAATTCCTTGGCAAAGTATTGGTGTTCAATTAGCCTTTAGTCAGCATGATCAAAACTCTTACTTTGGATTAAACCAATATGATATAGAACATACAAGTGTATACACAAATGTTATGTATAACTCTATTATAGATGACTCTAGACATAAAATAAAAACTGGTGTTAATTTTACTTATGATGCCTATGACGAATTTGCTATTGGTCAAAATTTTGAAAGAGTAGAGCGCTCTTTTGGAGCTTTTGGAGAATATTCGTTTGATAATTTAGAAAAATTTACACTGACTGCTGGATTACGTTTTGATAGTCATAATTTATTAGGCGAATTTATAACACCTAGACTTCATATGCGTTATTCACCATGGAGTAAATCTGCTTTCAGAGCTTCTATTGGACGAGGTAAGCGAAGTGCAAATATTTTTGCTGAAAACCAAAACTTATTTGCATCGTCTAGAGTATTTTCAATTTTAAATTCTAACGGAAGTATTTATGGATTAGATCCTGAAATTGCATGGAATTATGGAGCTTCCTACTTGCAAGGGTTTAATCTTTTTGGCAGAGCTGCAGATGTTACGTTTGACTTTTATCGTACAGATTTTAAAAATCAAATTGTTGTTGATTTAGAAAACGCACAACAAGTCAATTTTTATAACTTAGAAGGAGATAGTTATGCAAATAGTTTTCAAGTCGAATTAAATTATAATGTATTTAATCAGTTTGATTTTAGAACTGCTTACAAGTTTTATGATGTAAAAACGGAATACCAAACAGGTAAATTGGCAAAACCATTAACGCCAAAACATCGTTTTTTTGCTAATGCATCTTATGAAACAAATATTAAAAATAATAGTAACTGGAAATTTGATGTAACTTACAATTGGTTAAGTCAGCAACGTTTTGCATCAACAACTAGTAACGCTTTACCATATGTGCTTGATGATTATTCTCCAACAATAGGTACAATTAATGCTCAAGTAACCAAAGTGTTTTCTCCAAAATTTGAAGTATATTTAGGAGGAGAAAACATCACAAATGTTAGACAAAGTAATCCAATAGTTAGTGCAGAAAATCCATTTGGCTCAAGTTTTGATACAAACTTTGTGTATGGACCAATATTTGGAAGTATGTATTACGCAGGATTAAGATATAAACTAAAATAAAAACTTATAAAAAAATGAAAAAAATAATAGTTTTACTACTAATGGTAACATCAGCAATGACGTTTGCCCAAGACAAAAACAAAAGAGAAAGTTTAGATGTAGATGGTGTTTGCGGAATGTGCAAAGCCAGAATAGAAAAAGCTTGCTTCAAAACCAAAGGTGTTAAAAGCGCTATTTGGAGTGTGGAAACACATGAGTTAAAATTAATTTACGACGAGCGTAAAACAGATTTAAAAACAATACAACAAAGTGTTCTTAATGCTGGACATGATTCAGAGGGTTTAAAAGCACCTGATGAAGCTTACGCCTCTGTTCATGATTGCTGTAAATATAGAGATGAAGCTATTAAAGATGATCATAAAAAGGAATAACTTTTAAGTTGACTATAAAAAAAGCGTCTACAACATTGTAGACGCTTTTTTTATATAATAAAGTTTGGTTTATTGATTAATCAAAGACAACATTTCTTTTTCAATAGAAATATCAAACATATTAGCCTTTGGGTTAACAATAACAGCGTTTTTATCTAGTATAAATACTTTGTTAATAGGTTTGATAGACAAAAACTCTATAGCTTTTTTTGCATTTTCAAAATGGTATTCATCTTTGTAAACTAAGTTGTTTCGTTGTAAGATTGAAGCTTGTTCTTTACTGCTAATTGGATTAACACAAATGGCTTTAAAATCAAATTCAGGATATTTATTCTTTAACTCTTTAGCACGTTGATGGCATACTTTTAAATGGTATCTATCTTTAACATCCCAAAAATATACAATACTAGGTTTGGATATAATGTCTTTTAAGTGTAGTGTGTTTTCGTTTTTATCAATAACCATTACATCAGGAATGGTATTACCAGGTTTTAATCGTTTGTAAGAATTTACTAAATGATTAGCTTTTAGTTTTTGTTTGTTATTGGTGCTTTTTTGTGAAAAAGACTTTAAAAGCTTGTCATAATCATCAACACTTTTTGAAGCGTTAATAAACTTAATCATATTGTAATATAACAGTCTGTTTTTTATAAATGTGTCTGTTATTTTGTTTTCAATTAAGTCTAATTTATCAAGATTATACTCTAAAGACTGGTTATTGTAAATGTCGTCTTCTGAGTGTTTAAAATGTTCTTGTAATGCTATGTTGTTAAAGTGAAATCTTAAAAATGAAATATAAGGTCTGTAGTCTTTTAATACATTGTTGTTATAATCTATCTCTTCTCTAAAAGCAAAAAAATCTTTAGGTAAATCTTTAAATAACTCGCTTTCACTTTTACTGTAATTTATAAAAGGGTAAGCTTCTTTACTGTAGTAATAATTGTAATTTATATTTGCTAAAGCAAATACAGTAAATAATTCTGAAGCTCCATATCTTAATTTAAACTTAGCTAATTTATCAAGTTTTTCTTGTCTAATTTTAGATAGTTTTTCATCAAATGCTTCAGGTTTTAATTGACTAATCTCTAAGACTTCTTGTTCTTGTTTTTCGGTTTCTAGAAATAAATTAATAAGATAATTATTTTCTTTTTCACCAATACCATTAAAAACTAAGGACTCATCAAATTCCATAGTATTAACGCGTATCATGATGCTATCATTAGGTTGTATTAAAAAAGCCTGAGACTCTTTACCATCATAAAAATTATATAAACCTGCTTCAAAATTTTTAAAGTTGTATTTAAATCTGTTTTTAGAATCTAAATATACAGTATCAATTATATCCGAAGATTTAAAAATAATAATGTGGTTACTACTAGGATTTATAATCTGACCACCAAAAAAAGCCGAGCTTTTTTCAATTTCGTTGTTATCTTTTTTACAAGATACTAAAACACTTAGGCAGATTATACTATATAATATGGGTCTTAAAGACATAAATTAGTTTGTAAAGCTATCATAATTAAACAAAAATATGTTTTGCAAAACAGTAGTCGTGTTAAGGCGTTGTTAAAACTTATTAAAGACTGAATGTATAATGGCTATTTGGTGTTAATTTTCTACTTTTGCACAAAATTAAAATTATAGATATGTTATCAGTATCAAATTTATCAGTTCAATTCGGTAAGCGTGTACTTTTTGATGAAGTTAGTACCTCTTTTAATAACGGAAATTGTTACGGAATTATTGGAGCTAATGGAGCAGGAAAGTCAACGTTTTTAAAAATAATCTCTGGACAAATGGAGCCAACTTCAGGTCAAGTGCACCTAGAAGCTGGTAAACGTATGTCTGTCTTAACTCAGGATCACAACAAACATGACGAGGATACTGTTTTAGAAACTATTTTAAAAGGAAACCAAGAACTTTATAAAATCAAGTCTGAAATTGATGCATTATACGCAGATTATACAGACGAAAATGCAGAAAGAATAGGAGAGCTTCAAGTACGTTTTGAAGAGATGAACGGTTGGAATGCAGATAGTGATGCAGCAGCAATGTTATCTAACTTAGGGATTAAAGAAGATTTGCATTATACTTTGATGGCAGATTTAGATGGTAAACAAAAAGTACGTGTGTTATTAGCACAAGCGCTTTTTGGAAATCCTGATGTACTTATTATGGATGAGCCTACCAATGATCTGGATTACGAAACAATTGCATGGTTAGAAAACTTTTTAGCTAATTATGATAACTGTGTTATTGTAGTATCCCACGATAGACACTTTTTAGACGCAGTTTGTACACATATTAGTGATATTGATTTTGGAAAAATAAACCATTTTTCTGGTAATTATACATTCTGGTACGAGTCGTCACAGTTAGCAGCTAGACAACATGCACAGCAAAATAAAAAGGCTGAAGAAAAGAAAAAGGAGTTAGAAGAATTTATTCGTCGTTTTTCTGCCAATGTCGCAAAAAGTAAACAGGCAACAAGTAGAAAAAAGATGATAGATAAACTTAATATTGAAGATATTAGACGTACAAGTCGTCGTTATCCTGCTATTATTTTTGAACGTGATAGAGAAGCTGGAGACCAAATATTAAATGTTGAAGGTTTGACCTCTACCTTAGATGGTGAAACATTATTTAAAGACATAGATTTAAACTTACAAAAAGGAGATAAAGTGGTTGTGTTTTCTAGAGATTCTAGAGCAACAACTGCATTCTACGAAATTTTAAATGACAATCTAAAAGCAGATTCTGGTAAATTTGCTTGGGGAGTTACAACGACACAATCTTACTTACCATTAGATAATAGTAAGTTTTTTGATGATAAAGACTTAACTTTAGTAGAATGGTTACGTCAATGGGCTCAAACAGAAGAAGAACGTGAAGAAGTACACATTAGAGGATTTTTGGGCAAAATGATTTTTAGTGGTGAAGAAGCACTAAAAAAATGTAATGTACTTTCTGGAGGAGAAAAAGTACGTTGTATGTTATCTAGAATGATGATGACTAGAGCTAATGTTTTACAATTAGACGAGCCAACTAACCACTTGGACTTAGAGAGTATTACAGCATTTAACAACTCGCTTAAAAACTTTAAAGGTACCATGTTGTTTACAACACATGATCATGAGTTTGCACAGACAGTTGCTAATAGAGTAGTGGAGTTAACACCAAACGGAGTTATTGATAGATACTCAACGTTTGATGATTATATGCAAGACAAAAAAATAAAAGAATTAAGAGATAAAATGTATACTGTATAATTACACTTTAACCTTAATATATAAAAGCCTTCAGAGTTATCTGAAGGCTTTTTTTATGTCTCTAATTGTTGTTAATATGGTGTTAATTTAAAATAAAATAAAACCAACTTTATAAATGTTGCGTAGATAAACCGAACACAAAAATCAATAAAAATATTAAAACTATGAAAACATTAAAATTATCAAAAATTGTATTAGGACTTAGTGTAATGCTTGTAGCAAATTTAGGTTTAGCTCAAGATAAAATGATGTCTAAAGACACTAAAATGGTTGGTGGAGCAGCTATGTATCCTTCAAAAAATATTGTTGAAAATGCAGTGAATTCTAAAGATCATACAACATTAGTTGCAGCAGTAAAAGCAGCCGAACTAGTTGACGTTTTACAAAGTGAAGGACCATTTACTGTGTTTGCACCTACTAATGCAGCTTTTGACAAATTACCAGAAGGTACAGTGGCTACTTTAGTAATGCCAGAAAACAAAATGCAATTACAAACTATTTTAAAGCATCATGTTGTTGCTGGAAAATGGAGTGCTAAAAACATTGCTAAAATGATTAAAAAAGGAAAAGGAAAAGCAGTGATTAAAACCGTTTCTGGTGGTACACTAACTGCTTGGGAAAAAGATGGTGCTGTTTATGTGTCTGATGAAAACGGAAACTCTGCTCAAGTAACAATAGCAGATGTTAATCAATCAAACGGAGTAATTCACGTTATTGACACAGTATTATTACCTAAGTCGTAAGGTGATAGAATATAAAATTAGTCTTATTAAAAACGCTTTATTCTAGTTTAGAATAAAGCGTTTTTTTTTATGCTTCAGTTTCAGCTTTTACAGCTTCGATAATTGGTAATGCTTTGTCAACCTCAGATTGATGTACATATACTTCTGGAACCCTAGGCATGTCATGAACAAATCCACCAAGTCTTCCAGATTCGTTTTCATCTTTAATTACAGGGTTTATACCTATATCTTCTAATCTTGTTTTAATTAATTGAACAACAATAAAGTTACCTTCAAAAATTTTTATATAATCTGTCATAGCTTTTATATTTATGTGTTTACTTAAATATACGAATAAATACTATAAGTAACCGTTTAGTGTATTGCTATGATTTTGTTAAAATAAAAAACCTCCAAATATTATTTGAAGGTTTTTATATAAAATTTATTCTTGTTTTTTTAGCTGTGTATATTTATACAAGCTATAAATCCCGTAGACAATTGCAAAAACAGCAATTGCCAACTTTAAATTATTTAAAGTTAACTTGGTATTAAAATGCTGATACAATCTAAAACAACCAAAACCTATTAACAATAGTCCTGATAGTAAATTATACATTTTATTGTTTCTTAAGGATTCCATATTAGTTATTTGCTCTTAATTATCTCAACTCAGCACCAAGCTGACGCTCAAAGTTATTTTGCAATTTGTTCATTATTTTATCTACAACTTTATCGGTAAGTGTTTGACGCTCGTCTAAAAATGTAAAACTTACTGCATAACTCTTTTTACCTGCAGGAAGGTTTTTACCTTGATATACATCAAAAAGGTTAACCTTTTTAAGTAGTTGTTTTTCGGTTTTTTTAGCAATGGCTTGTAAACTATCAAATGTTACGTTATCATCTAATAATAAGGCAAAGTCACGACGTACTTCTGGGTATTTAGGTATAGCTGTAAACTTGATTTTATTACGTTTTGCTACTTCAATTATTTTGTCCCAATTAAAATCTGCATAAAAAACGTCTTGACTGATGTCAAAATGTTTGGCTATTTTAGATTTTAATACTCCAAAATTAACTAAAGTATCACGTCCAATACTAAGCTGCAATCCTTCGGAAAACAGGTCATTTGTAGATGTGCTTTCTTGATAGCGTTTAATACCTAAGCGTTCTAAAATACTAGCTATGCTTCCTTTTAAATAGAAGAAATTTGTTTTTGCTTGTGGTGCATTAGACCAACTTTCTTCGGTTTTAAAACCAGTGATTAATAGTGATAAATGCTTATATTCTTCACGTTTACCATTATAATCATGGTAAGTTTTTCCAAATTCAAAAAATCTTAGATTGGTTTGACGTCTGTTAATGTTATGACTTAAAGCTTCTAATCCAGAAAATAATAAACTTTGACGCATTACGCCTAAATCTTGACTTAAAGGGTTTAGCATTTGTACATTATGATCTGCGTTTAATTGCTCTGATAACTCGGTATAACTAGCGCTAGTTAATGAGTTTGCCATAATCTCATACCAACCTTGTGCAGCTAATTGGTTACCTATAACGTTTTGAAGTTTATAATCTTCAAATTTTGAGGCATTAGCTATTGATGCATTTAATTTAGAGCTAGTTTCAATGTTATTATAACCAAATACTCTTAAAATTTCTTCAATAACATCAGCTTCACGCGTAACATCGTTTCTAAAAGGAGGAATGGTTAAACCTAAACCAGTTTCGGTAACGCTATTTATTTTTATGTCTAAAGAGGTTAGTATTGATTTAATAGTTTCAGTTGGAATTTCTTGCCCTATTAATTTAGTGACTTTATCAAAACTTAATCGTACTTGAAAATCTTCAATTTTGTTTGGATATAAATCTGCTATTTCGCTAGTAATTTCTCCTCCAGCAATTTCTTGTATTAATAAAGCAGCACGTTTTAAAGCGTATTCAGTAAGTTTTGGGTCAATACCACGTTCAAATCTAAATGAAGCATCAGTATTTAAAGCATGACGCTTTGCTGTTTTACGGACACTTACAGGATTAAAGTAAGCACTTTCTAAAAATATGTTTGTTGTATGCTCTGTCACACCAGAGTCTATACCACCAAATACACCTGCTATACACATTGGTTTTTCAGCATCACAAATCATTAAATCATCTTCATGTAGCTCGCGCTCAATGCCATCTAATGTTTTAAATTTAGTACCAGATGGAAGTGTTTTAACTTCAATTTTTTGACCAGTTATTTTATTAGCATCAAATGCATGTAACGGTTGTCCTAAATCGTGCAATACATAATTGGTAGCATCCACGATATTATTAATAGGTGATAAGCCAATAGCTTTTAATCTGTTTTGTAGCCATTCAGGAGAGTCTTCAACTTTTATACCTGAAATAGTTACACCACAATATCTTGGTGCTAAATCTTTATTTAAGACATCTACATCCATTTTAAGTATGCGACTGTCTATATTAAATGCACTTACACTTGGTGTAATAAGCTCTACATTAATACCTTTTTGTTGTAAACCAGCTTTAAGGTCTCTAGCAGTACCATAATGACTCATTGCATCTGCACGATTTGGTGTTAAACCAATTTCAAACACTTGGTCGTTTTCTACATCAAAAAGTTCTGCACAAGGTGTTCCAACTACAGTATCTTCTGGTAAAACCAAAATACCATCGTGAGATTTACCTAAACCAAGCTCGTCCTCAGCACAAATCATTCCGTGACTTTCTTCACCTCTAATCTTACCTTTTTTAATGGTCCAAGCTTCACCTTCATTGGTATACAAAGTTGTACCAATAGTAGCAACAGGTACTTTTTGACCAGGAGCTACATTAGGTGCACCACAAACAATTTGTAATGGTTGATCTTGACCAATATTTACGGTTGTAACTTTAAGTTTGTCAGCATTACTATGTTGTTCGCAAGTTAAAACCTCACCAACAACAACACCTTGCAAACCACCATTAATACTTTGGTAAAGGTCCAAACCTTCTACTTCAAGCCCTAAATCTGTAAGTAATTCGCTAGTTTGTTCTGGAGTCCAATCAATTTTAATAAATTGTTTAATCCAGTTGTAAGAAATCTTCATTTTGTATACTAATTAAGACCACAAATATAATAATACTTAGTAGTTTTTAAGATTTTAAAATCAGCTTTTATTTCAATTTTAGAGCATTTTTTTAGTAATATTTTACTTATGTTATGTTACGTGTGTCATTTATCGGTCTTATTAACAGTTAAGCCGTGTTTTCTATCTTAATTAACCTTATTATAATCTATAATAGCTTTACTAAACGTATCTTTAAATAGATATAAAACATCAAACTTAAATATTTATGAAAACCATTTTAAAACTAGCTCTAGTAGCAGTATTGTTTACGACGTTTTCTTGTCGTGATACAAAAAAAGAAGAAGCTTTAATAAAAGATGCAGAAACTATTGAAAACATTGAGATTGCTACAGATAGTGTTAATGATGTTTTAGAGGCTCAAGCCCAAGATTTACAAAATGATTTGGATGAATTAGAACAACTTGAAAACGTAGAATAAGATGAAACATTTAAAAATAGTAGTAGTAACAGTAGGTTTATTTGTGTTAGGTACACAGCAAACAGTATTTGCTCAAGAGTTAGCACAAGATAAATTAGAGCAAAAAGGGAAAGCTAAGTTAAAAGAAAAAAAAGAGCTTGGTGAAACCAAAATGAATGCTAAAAAAGGTGAGCTTAAACAAAAAGGTGAACTAAAGAAAGAAGCGCTTAAAGATAAAAAGGAAGCTTTAGAGCTTAAAAAAGGTGAGTTAAAAGAACAGAGTGCTGCAGTAAAAGCCGAAATGAAAGAGAAAATGGCAACAGCATCTCCAGAAGAAAAAGCTGAACTTAAGTCTAAAATGTTAGAGAAAAAGCAATCTTTATCTGAAAAAAGAGATGAGCTTAAAGCAAAACGTGAGGCATATAAAGGAGATAAAGAAGCGTATAAGCAAGAACTTTTAATTGAAGCTAAATCAAAATTAGAAACTAGCAATCAGCAGTTAACTAAAAATGATAAATTAGTAACAAATGGAAAATCTCGTTTAGCAGAAGCTAAATTAAAATTTGAAACTCAAAAAGCAGAAGGTACTATATCTGATGAGGAAATCACAAAACGCGAAGCTTTATTTAAACGTATTGAAGATAAATTAAGTCAAAATGAAGAAACGTTAGAAAATAGTAAAACACTTTTAGAACAAAATCGTGAGAAGCTAACAAAATTAGAAGTTACTGAAGAGTAATTTTTAACACTTAATAAATTAAATAAAAAGACATTGTTAGCGCAATGTCTTTTTATTTGTAAGTATTTTAACGATATTTCGATTAATAAAAAAATAAACATAATTATGCGTTACCTTTTAGTCATACTAACCTTATTTACCGTTTTGTCTTGTGATAAAAATGAAACCGAATTTTTAACTTTTGGTACTTACAGAGGACAATTAAAAGTTAGTGAAACAGTACAATTACCTTTTACATTTAAGGTTAAAGATGCAAATACATTAGAAATTTATAATGCAGAAGAAGTGATTGAAGTCGATGAAATTGAATATAAAAATGATTCAGTTTATATCAAACTTCCTGTTTTTGAAGGAATGCTAGTTGCAAAAATTACAGATCAAACCTTAAATGGACGTTTTTTAGTAGAAGAAAAAGGTCGTCAACAAGCTTTTACAGCGTCAAAAAATAATAGCAGATTTGATAATAACGCTAAAGCGGAAACCAATATAACTGGTAATTGGCAAACAGTATTTAGTCCAAATACCGAAGCTGATCGCTATGTTGCGAAAGGCGTTTTTACCCAAAATGAAAATATTGTAACAGGTACTTTTTTAACCGAAACAGGAGACTATCGTTATCTTGAAGGCGTTGTAAATGGTAACCAATTACAGTTGTCAACTTTTGATGGTGCACATGCTTTTATGTTTACTGGTACAGTAACAGATAGTACAATTAATGGTCAGTTTTATTCAGGTAACCACTGGAAAGAGCCTTTTACGGCTAAACGTAATGAGGGTTATCAATTAAAAAGTGCAGATCAATTAACTTACTTAAAAGAGGGTTATGACACATTAGCTTTTACATTTCCTGATGCAGATGGTAACCAAGTTTCATTAACAGATGCTCAGTTTGAAAATAAAGTAACAGTTGTACAAATTATGGGAACGTGGTGTCCTAATTGTTTAGACGAAAGTAAATACTACACATCCTATTATAACGCTAATAAAGATAAAGACATTCAGTTTGTAGCTTTAGCTTTTGAGTATGCCAAAACAGAAGAAAAAGCTTTTAGCTTTATAAAACGTTTACAAGATCGTTTAAATATTACTTATCCAATATTATTAGCTCAAACAGGTACAACAAGTAAGTCTAAAGCAAACGAAAAATTACCAATGCTTAATCATGTGTTAAGTTATCCAACGTCTATTTTTATAGATAAAAAAGGGAAAGTAAGAAAAATACACACTGGTTTTAATGGTCCTGCTACTGGAGACAAATTCACAGAATTTAAAACAGATTTTACAACATTTATTGATCAATTATTGGAAGAAGAGTAGAAGTCTTTATTTAATTAATTGAATATTTATTTTCTCATCCATTTTACAATTCACTATTTGTGAAATATAAAAAAAGGACTTTAAGATTGCTCTTAAAGTCCTTTTAGGTTGCTATTAATTACTAGGGTTTAGTCAAATACTCAAACTTTGATTATTAAACTAAATTTATTTTAACGTCTACATTACCTTTTAATGCAACAGAATAAGGGCATATAGTGTGTGCTTTATTTAACAATTCTTTTGCTTTGTCTTTATCAACACCTTTAACCTCTACATCTAAGGTCGCTGTTAAATCATAAGAAGTAGGGTTGTGCATTGCTAATCCAACATTAGCAGTAGTGGTAGATTCTATTTTAATTTTTTCCATACCAGCAACCATTTGTAAGGCATTGTCAAAACAAGCCGAGTATCCTGCAGCAAATAATTGTTCTGGATTAGTAAATTGTCCACCTTCTCCACCCATTTGAGTAGGGATTTTTAAATTAAAATCTAATACACCATCAGCACTTTTTACATGACCATTTCTTCCTCCTGTTGTAGTTGCTGATGTTTCAAATAATTGTTTCATTTTCAATGTTTTTATTTATTGTTTATTTGTTTTTGGATACTGTTTAATAACTTTATTAAGTTGCTCTGAAACGAAATTAGTTCGTCTTCACTAAATTCATCTGTTTTAAAAGTGTCCTTGATTTTTAAAGGTATTTGTTCTGCTTTAGTTTTTAGTTTTTCGCCTTTATCTTTTAAAGTAATCAATACAGTACGTTCGTCTTCTGTAGATCTTGTACGCTTTATTAGTTGCTTTTGTTCTAAACGTTTTAACAATGGAGTTAAAGTATTGGACTCCAAAAATAATAGCGATCCAATAGCATTTACAGACATTGTTTTATGTTCCCAAAGGACTAGCATTACAAGATATTGCGGATACGTAATATCTAAAAGTTTTAAATGTGGACTATAGATTTTGGTAGTTAATCTAGAGGCTGCGTAAAGCGGAAAGCACAATTGATTATCTAGTTTAAGATGTTCGCACGAAGTACTCATGATTAGTTTTTAGTTTTGTTAATAAGAAAGCTTAAAGTGCCTGTAGACCATAAAGCCCAAAGAATTAATACAGGTTGAAAAAATAATCGGATTAATCGTTTTAAATCCGTATCCAATCCAAAAGCATTAATTTGATTTGTGTATTGAGAGATGTTACCTGGAAAAATTAAAACATAAAATATAGCTAATGTTAAGCCTACTTTAATTTTATGCTTAACAATAAAAATCATAGCTAAGCCTAGTGTGATTTCAACAATACCAGAAGATAGGACGATAAAATCCATAAACTGTGGATTATTTGGTAACCATCTTGGAACTTGAGCTAAAAACTCTTGTCTCTGAAAGGTTATGTGACCTATTCCTGCAATTAGCATTAGACTTCCTAAAAGTATTCTAAATATGTTTTGCGTATGTGTTGTTTTTATATTCATATCTTTTAAGATTAAATCGTGTACGATGCAAATATACGCGTTTTGATATTAAATAAAAACAGATAGTAAAAAATCATTTTTATTTTACAAGTAATACTCTTTTAACTAACTTGAAAGTGTTAAGGATCTAGGAGTTGTAACGTTATAATCCAAAGTGATTTATGGGTCCATTACCTTGTCCTAAAACCTTATATTGTCCTTTTTTTATAGCTAGATTAACGTATTCACAGCCTTTAGTAACTGCAGTTTCTAAATCGTTATTTAAACTTAAATAAGTAGCAATACTAGAGGATAAACTACAACCTGTACCATGAGTGTTATTAGTAACATACCAAGGATTTGTGATTGATACAGTAGAGTTCGAGTCTAAAAGATATAATATATCTGTAATAATATCTGTTGTTTTGTTTAAATGGCCTCCTTTTAAAAGTACAGAGGTTTTAAATTGTTGCCCTAATTTAATAGCAGCAGCTTCAAGATTATTAACACTTATCTTTTGACCGATCAGTAATTCTGCTTCTGGTATGTTTGGAGTAATTAAAGTAGCTTTTGGTAACAACTGTTTTAAACTTAAAAGTGCATTATCTGTGATAAGTTTATCTCCAGAGGTAGCAACCATAACAGGATCTAAAACAATGTTAGTAATATTATACTTGTCAAGTGTATCATTTACTAGGTTTATTACATCAGCAGAATGTAACATACCAATTTTTACTGTATTACATTGTAAGTCACTTAATACAGCATCAAACTGTTTTTTTATATGTTGTATAGGCATTGGATGAATATCAGTAACACCTAATGTATTTTGTGCAGTTGAAGCAGTTATTACTGACGCAGCAAAAGCACCACAAGCACTTATACTTTTAATATCAGCTTGGATACCAGCACAACCACCAGAATCACTTCCAGCTATGGTTAAAACAGTATTGTAGTTGGTGTTTATATTTTCCATTGTTCTTTGTTATAAGCGCTATCCCAAAATAGCCATTCTAATTTTGACGCTTTAATAAAGGCTTGTTCCATATTTTGTAAAATAGTTTCGGAAGCGTTATTAGCGTATTTGTTAACTATTGCTGTGGCTTTATTTACAGATTCTTCAAATGCTGTTCCACCATAAGTATTTATCCAATCTTGATAAGGATTGTTGTCTTTATTGTTTTGGTGTTTTAGAATATAATCACCAATTTCTTTGTAAATAGTAAAACAAGGTAAAATAGCAGCTAAACCTTCTTCTAAGCTATGATTATTAATAATTTTAGTTAAGTAACTTGTATATAACTCACAGGTAGGAGAAGGCTCCTTATCTAAAATTTCATTTTTGAGGAATACTTGATGTAAAGCGTTTTCAACAGCAATAATACCAGTAGCTGCATCTAAAAAATATTGGGTTTCGCTACTCTTATTACATTTTATACCAACAGCAGCAAGGTTTTTTTTGTATTCTGCTAAATATAATGCGTCTTGATTAATATAGAATCTAAACACATCATCAGGTAATGTACCATCCATTAATTGAGTAATAAATGGGTGTTTTTGTATAGCTTCTAATATGTAATTGGTGTCTTGTCTTACTTTATTATACCAGTTTGGCATTAGTTTGATAGTTTAAAATTGATTATGTTTTGTCAAGCAAAGAATACAATAATAGTATTAATCTTAACCATGAATACTTTCACTTTTACCATAACTTTTAATTAATTCGCCTTCAAAAGCGACTAATTCTTGCCAACGTTTATCAACGTCAATATCTTTTCCGTATTTTCTTGCAAAGGTTATAAAGGTCGTGTAGTGTCCAGCTTCGCTAACCATTAAATCGTAATAAAACTTAGATAATTCTTCATCATTAATACGTTCTGATAACAATTTAAAACGTTCACAGCTACGCGCTTCAATCATAGCCGAAAACAATAAACGATCCACCATAGATTGCACTCTGTTTCCACCTTTATTCATGAATTTATATAACTGATTTACGTAATGGTCTTTTCTCTCACGACCAAGCGTATAACCACGTTGCTTTATAATATCATGTACCATTTGAAAATGCTGTAACTCCTCTTGAGCTAACAACGTTAATTCGGTAACTAAATCTTCATGTTCAGAGTTTAGCGTAATAATAGTTATGGCATTGGTAGCTGCTTTTTGCTCACACCAAGCGTGATCTGTCAAGATTTCTTCAAGGTTAGATTCTGCAATAGTGACCCAACGTGGATCGGTTTCTAGTTTAAGGTGAAGCATGATAATATTTTAAGTGATGCGTAACACAAATATAATTATAATTTGGGTCTGTTGTTAAAGTCTTAATAATGAATGCTAAGTTTATTTAATTTCTGCTTTAAGCAAATTAAAAACCTCATGAGCGCTAGTTACTGCTGCTTCCATTTTACCAGAAAATCTGGTATTAGTTTCTGCTCCAGCAATAAATAATTTATTATTTAAGTACGTAGATTTAAATAACGGATGACCATTGTTTTGTTGTGGCATTACAAAATTGTCATAGCTTGGTGTTGTAAACGGTTGTTGTTGCCAAACACATTCTTCATAACTTAAAAACTCCAGAGCCTGATCGCCATAATAACTCTGCAATTGTTGTAAAGCCATTTGTTGACGCTCGTTTTTAGTTTTATGTAATAAAGAACCACTCATAAAACCACTTAGTGCAAACAAAGACTGCGTTGCATTGCTATGATCATAAAATTCTTGTAAAGGTCCTGAATTTGCATAAATTGTTCCGCTAGTATTTTGGTTATTCCAAAACGGAGTTTTATAAGTAAATCCAACTCTAATGGAGTTGTGCATCCATGTATGTGTATTTGCTAATACATTTATTAAAGTATCAGGTAATTCTGGCTGTGTACTAATTTTTTGATTAAACAACGCTGGAGGTAAAGTTGATACCACGTATCTTGAATTATAGTTTTGTTTATCTGTTTGGACCAAAATTGTTTCAGCTTTAAGCTGAAGAGACTGCACGCTAGTATTTGTTTTAATAGTCTGTTCAGGTAGTGTGTTTGCTAAGGTTTTAATTATAGTTTCTGTACCATTTGTTATTCGATAACTCACCGAATCATTATTGGGTAACGTCACCAATTGTGGTTGTTTGCTATTATCAGGATGGTAAATAGCTGTTTTACCATAAGATTGTTTAAACAACTTGATATCTAATTGTTTGACTAAGTTTAAGATATTACTTTGCTGAGGTACAATCCAAGTTGCTCCTAAATCAATAGCAGCTTCATTAGTGTTGTATTTTGTTAAAATACGTCCACCAATACGTGTATTGGCTTCAATAATAGTCACTTTTAGAGGTGTTTGTTTAAGTAAATAGGCAAGCGTTAATCCTGTTAATCCAGCTCCAATAATAAGGACGTCTGTGTCTTGTGTAGTCATAATTAGCTAATGTAGTTCCAAATATTTTTATACTTACTCATTTGTCGGTAAGTCTCTAAAATAATTGCATTCTCTGGACTATTTAAACTAGGATCTTTGGTTAAAAGGTCTTTAGCCCAATAACGTGCATGTTGTAAAATGTCATTATCTTTTACAATATCTGCAATGCGTAAATTTAAAATTCCGCTTTGTTGTGTACCCATAATATCTCCAGGACCACGAAGTTTTAAATCGACTTCAGCAATCTCAAAACCATCATTAGTTCTGGTCATTGTTTCAATACGTGTTTTACTGTTTTCTGATAACTTATGACCAGTCATTAATATGCAATAACTTTGTTCTGCACCACGTCCAACTCGACCTCTTAATTGGTGTAATTGTGCTAGTCCAAATCGCTCTGCACTTTCAATAACCATCACTGATGCATTGGGTACATTTACACCAACTTCAATAACAGTTGTAGCAACCATAATTTGTGTTTCACCTTTAACAAAACGTTGCATTTCGTATTCTTTATCTGCAGGTTTCATTTTACCATGTACAATAGAAATTTGATATTCTGGCATCGGAAAATCTCGAGTTAAACTCTCGTAACCATCCATCAAATCTTTATAATCCATTTGTGCATTTTCTTGGATTAATGGATAGACAATATAGGCTTGTCTTTTTTTAGCAATTTCGTCACGTATAAACCTAAAAACTTTTAGTCTGTTTGAGTCGTATCTGTGAACCGTTTTTATAGGTTGTCTTCCAGGAGGTAACTCGTCAATAATAGAAATATCCAAATCACCATAAACAGACATAGCTAATGTTCTAGGAATTGGAGTAGCAGTCATGACCAAAACATGAGGAGGAAGACTGTTTTTTTTCCAAAGTCTAGCTCGTTGTTTTACACCAAACCTATGTTGTTCATCAATAATTGCAAGTCCTAAATTTTTAAATTTAACTTTGTCTTCCAGTATAGCATGTGTCCCAATTAGGATATCCAATTCGCCACTTTCTAACATGCTATGGATTTCTCTTCGTTCTGAAGTTTTGCTTGAACCCGTTAATAGTCTAATGCTGATTTTTAAATCATTACACATTTCTAGTAAACCATTATAATGTTGGACTGACAAAATTTCAGTAGGAGCCATAAGACAAGCCTGAAAACCATTATCAAGAGCCATTAACATTGACATTAAGGCGACTATAGTTTTTCCGGATCCAACATCACCTTGTAAAAGACGGTTCATTTGTGCATTACTACCTAAGTCAGCACGTATTTCTTTAAGGACTCGTTTTTGTGCATTAGTTAATTCAAACGGTAAATGGTTTTTAAAAAACGCATTAAAATGTGTTCCAACTGTAGAAAAAGGAAACCCTTTTATTTTGGTTTTATGTATTAAGTTTTTAAGAATTAATTGCAATTGAATGTAAAATAATTCTTCAAATTTCAATCTAAATTTAGCCTTGGAAAGTAGTGTTTGGTCTTTCGGAAAATGAATGTTTAAAAGCGCTTCAGATTTAGAAATTAATTTGTTTTCTGAGAGTAGTTTATCGGACAAGGTTTCGGCAAATCTTCCTTTGGTTTCAAGAAACAAATTTTGCATGATTTTTGTCATCACACGATTGGTAATACCTCTGTTAGCTAACTTCTCTGTAGACGGATAAATAGCCTGCATTGCACTTCGTAAATTAGCTTCATGTTCTGATAATAACTCGATATCAGGATGAGGCATGCTAAACTTGTTTCCAAATTTAGTTGTTTTTCCAAAAATAACGTAAGGTGTGTTTAGTTTTAAAGCGTCTTTAATCCATTTTTGACCTCTAAACCAAACCAGTTCCATTGTGCCAGTGTCGTCTTTAAAAGTAGCAACTAGTCGTTTTCCTCTTTTTTGTGCAACCTCTTCAAATTTTGTGATTTTTCCAATGATTTGTACTTCCGATGCGTTGGGTAATAACTGACTAATTTTATAATACTTTGTACGATCCAAATACCTATTTGGAAATAGGTTAATTAAGTCTTGATAAGTATGTATAGCCAATTCTTTGCGTAGTAAATCAGCACGATTTGGTCCTACACCTTTTAGGTAATCAATGGGAGTTTGAAGATTAACACTCATAAACAACGAAATTAATGTATTTTGATTTAAAGTGAAAGTTAATTGGGTTAGCATTACTATACTTCATCACAAAAAATTGTATTTTGGTCTGGTACTTGTTTAAAATTATTTATGAGAAGCTTTTTAGTCCTGTTTTTTACGTTTTTATGTCTTTTTGCGAAAGCACAACAGACAGAAATTGTTGATTTTAAAACTATTAATTCTAGATTAGTTATAATACCAGAACAGTCTAAAGTGTCAGGTAAATTAGTCAGTTCTTTTAAAATATTAAAAGACACAGATTCTATTTACTTAGATGCTATTGATATGAAATTTAAAAATGTTGTTTTAGATAATAAAACAGTTTTTTTTGAAAATGATTTAAAAAAGATTGTGATAAAATCTAAATTCAAGAAAAATAAAATTTATAAACTAAGTTTTGACTACATAGTTTATCCTAAGAAGGCAATGTATTTTGTTCAAAATGAAAAAGATTGGCAAGTTTGGACCCAAGGTCAAGGTAAATACACTAGTCATTGGCTACCAAGTATTGATGATATGAATGATAAAATCAAATTTGATTTATCAGTGATTTCATATACTGACGAAAAAGTTATTGCTAATGGTAAAATTAGAAAACGCGACATTGCAGATAATGTTTCAATTTGGCATTACAACATGCAAAAACCAATGTCAAGTTACTTAGTAGCATTAGCAATTGGCAAGTATGATAAAAAAGTAATTACATCCAAAAGCGGAATTCCACTTGAGTTATATTATTACCCAAAAGATTCGCTTAAAGTAGAACCAACATATCGTTACACCAAACAATTATTTGATTTTTTAGAACACGAAATTGGTGTGCCTTATCCTTGGCAAAACTACAAACAAATTCCAGTTAAAGACTTTTTGTATTCTGGTATGGAAAATACTAGTTGCACCATTTTTAGTGATGACTTTATGATTGATGAGACTAGTTTTGTTGATAAAAACTACGTTAACGTTAATGCACATGAGCTAGCACACCAATGGTTTGGAGATTTGGTCACTGAAACCTCAGGGACCCATCATTGGTTACAAGAAGGTTTTGCAACTTATTATGCATTACTTGCAGAACGCGATATATTTGGAGAGGATTATTATTACAATCAACTTTTTGAGTATTATCAAGAGTTGAAAGCACAAGATAGTGCTGGTCAAAGTACAGCACTTTTAAATCCAAAATCAAGTAGTACAACGTTTTACAAAAAAGGTGCTTGGGCTTTACATGTTTTAAGAGAAAAAGTAGGAGATAAGGCATTTAAAGATGCTGTAAAAAGCTATTTAAATACTTATGCCTATAAAAATGTTGAGACTACTAATTTTATAACTGAAGTCGAAAACACTTCTGGTCAAGATTTAAGTGCGTTTGTAAAAGATTGGTTATCTTCTTCTGTTGTTTTGGAGCAGCAAATAGAAGCAAGTTTGAAACGTAATGAAACTGCTTCGTTTTTATTAACTATGCAAACCGAACCTTATTTAAGTTTTAGAACAGATCAGGATGAAAATTATATTCCGTCAAGCTTAACAATGTCTTTACCAGAAGGTTTTTACACTATTAAAACTGCAGTATTGCAAGAATTGTTGAACAAACCAGATTATCCAACGTATGATGATTTGATAACGGAAGCGTTTCAATCTGGTCAAATACAATTACGACAAACCTTGGCTTTGGGATTAAGAGAAATCCCTTTAAAATTTCAAAAAAACTACGAGAGTTTACTTAACGATAGCAGTTATGTAACCATTGAAGCTGCATTGTATAATCTTTGGGCTAATTTTCCGCGAAAGCGAAACCTTTATCTAAATCAAACCAAAAATTTATATGGTTTTAATAATTATAATATCAGAATACTTTGGTTGGCTTTAGCTATTGCTACATCTGATTTTGAACAAGAAAAAACCGAAAGTTTTTATAATGAGTTGGTAAGTTATAGCGATCCAAATCAACCCTTTTCAAGACGTCAGTCTGCTTTTGATACCATGTCAAGTTTAGGTTTGTTTAATCAGCAAGCGTTGACTAATCTTTTAGAAGCAACCAAGCATCATAATTGGCGTTTTAAAAGTTTTGCCAAACAAGTTGTAGAAATGTTATCTGAAAATGAAAAATATAAATCTTTAATTAGTAATTTGCAGGACAACCAAAAACAATAATTTGAAAGCATTAGTTATATCTGGAGGTGGAAGTAAAGGCGCATTTGCTGGTGGTGTTGCGCAGTATTTGATTGAACAACAGGATAAAAAATACGATATGTATTTAGGGACTTCTACAGGAAGTTTGTTAATTCCGCATTTAGCAACTGGTAATATTGGTAAGCTTTATGATATTTATACGCATGTTAATCAAAATTCGATTTTTAATATCAATCCTTTTGTTTTAAAGAAAAAAGGAGATCGTGAGTATGTGTCTATAAATTATTTTAACACCACTTTACAGTTTTTAAAACGAAAAAGAACCTTTGGTGAAAGTAAAAATCTTAAAAAACATATAAGAGAAAATTTTACAAAAGCAGAATATGATTTAATTAAGGCAACTAAAGAAGATGTGGTGGTTACGGTTACCAATTTGTCTAAAAATAGAGTCGAGTATAAGTCTATTAACGATTATGATTATGAGGAGTTTTGTGAGTGGATTTGGATTTCATGCAATTATATTCCGTTTATGTCATTGGCTAAAAAAAATGGATTTGAGTATGCTGATGGTGGCTTAGGTTGTGTGATACCAATTAGAGAAGCTATTTTAAGAGGTGCCACAGAGGTTGATGCTATTGTTTTAGAAAGTGAAAACTTAGAGTACAATAAGGTGTTGGGAAAAAACCCGTTTTCATTAATGATTAACTTATTTGGGCATTTATTAGACCAAGTAGAAAAAGGAGATATTGCTATTGGGAAATTAGCAGCAAAGCATAGAAACGTAAAACTTAATTTATATTATACACCAACTAAATTAACTGAAAACTCATTAATTTTTAATAAAAAACTAATGGAAAAATGGTGGTTACAAGGGTATTTATATGCACAAAGTAAATATGATGCAAATAACGAGTTTGGTACAACTGTACCTATAAATCAGGAAGAAGAATAAACCATATAAAAAAAGCCTTAT